>DATCFX010001182.1:0-3954 GCA_036509275.1 Pirellulales bacterium
CCTGCCATGACGCCGGCTATGGCCGCGGCGCTCCGGGCTCACGCACGACGGGCGTGTACGTCGGTCACTCGGGCGGAAGCACGCTGCCGGCCGAAATGGTCTACGCCACGTTGGCCGAAGAAACGGCCGACCTGTTGCGCGATAGTGCCGGCTTCAGCCAGCTTCCGCCGGCCGAGCAAGCGCAGTTGCTCGGCGAACTCGTCAGCCGCATGCGGCTGGGCCGTCCGCGCCGCGCGGCTGGCGGCGCGCCGTTTGTCGAAGCCAACGCTGCCGCCGGGCTGATCGCCGAGTTCTTGCAAGCCAGCGGCCCGCACATGGTGGTCGATGCCGCCTGTGCGTCGTCGCTGATGGCGCTGGCGATCGCCGCGATGGCGCTCGCCTCCGGCGAGATCGATGCGGCCGTCGTCGGTGGGGCGTCGTTCAACAAGAGCGACAGTTTGATCCTGTTTTCGCATGCCCAAAGTTGCAGCGCCGCCGGTTCGCGCCCGTTCGATGCCGAAGCCGACGGCCTGGTCAGCTCCGAAGGCTACGTCGTACTGGTGCTGAAGACGCTCGAGCGCGCCCTGGCCGACGGCGATCGCGTGCGCGGCGTCGTGCGCGGACTGGGCATTTCGTCCGACGGGCGCGGCCGCAGCTTGTGGGCACCTCGGCAGGAAGGGCAGTTGGAAGCCATTCGCCGCGCCTATGGTCCCGGCGTCGATCCCCGCCATATTCAATTCATCGAGGCCCATGCCACCAGCACCAAGGTGGGCGATGCCACCGAGATCGAGGCGCTCGCCGGCTTTTTCGGCCCGCAGCTTGGCGGCAGCAAACGCATCCCGCTGGGCAGCGTCAAATCCAACATTGGCCACACGCTGGAAACGGCCGGACTTGCCGGCATGGCAAAGGTCCTGCTGGCGATGCAGCACGGCGTGGTGCCGCCGACGATCAATCTCACGCGTTTGAACCCCGCCATTGCCTGGGCCGACGTGCCGTTTTTCGTGCCGACCACGGCCGGACCTTGGCCCACGCACGCCGATACCGGCTCGCGCTGGGCGGCCGTCAACGCCTTTGGCATTGGCGGGCTGAACGTCCACGTCGTGCTCGAAGGCGGCGAATCGTTTGCCAATCGAACGGCAACCGCCGCATCCAAGCCTCTGTCGCAGTCCAATGGCAGCCGGCCGCTGCACGAGATCATGCCGGCCGGCAACACTCGGCTTGGCGGTGAAAACCCGCGCGGCCAGCGCGAGCCGATCGCGATCATCGGCCGCGGCGTCGTGCTGCCGGGGGCCTTGTCATTGGACGCGTTTCGCACGCTCGTGTCCGGCGGACGCTCGGCGCTGGGCGAGGCGCCGCCCGATCGCTGGCGTCCGGGAGTCGGAGTCCAGCACGGTGCGGCCACCGCCTGGCGCACGCCGACGAACATCGGCGGTTTCGTGCGCGGGTTTGCCTACGACTGGAAGCGGCATCGCATTCCTCCCAAACAAATTGCCGAAGCCAATCCCTTGCAGTTCATGCTGCTCGAAGCGGCCGAGCAAGCGCTGACGGAATCGGGCTACGATCGACGGCCGATCGATCGGGCCACGTCGGCTGTCGTGGTGGGCACCATTTTCGGCGGCGACTTCAGCAACCAGTTGCAGGTCGGACTGCGGCTGCCGGAGTTCCAGCGCACGCTCGCTCAATTGCTCGCTGCTCGCGGGCTGCCCGCCAGCCAAATCGAGACGATCGTCGCCGAGTACCGGCTGCGGTTTCTCCAGGTCCGGCCGGCGCTACTGGACGAAACCGGCAGCTTCACCAGCAGCACGCTCGCGTCGCGCGTCGCCAAGTCGCTGGATTTGATGGGCGGAGCCCTGGCGTTGGACGCCGGCGATGCTTCGTCGCTGGCGGCCCTGGCCGTGGCCTGCGACTTGCTGCGCAGCGGCGCTTGTTCCACGGTGTTTTGCGCCGGCGCCGAACGCGCAATGGATCTGCAAAGCTTCGAGGCCTTGAACCTGGCGGGCCGCCTGGCCGATTCCGATTCGCCGCAGGCCGACGGTTATCTGCCCGGCGAGGGCGTCGCCATGCTGCTGCTCAAGCGCTTGGCGGATGCCCAGTCCGACGGCGACCGCATTCTGGGCATCGTGCATGGCGTGGCCGCCGCTGATGCCCCGGACCTGGCCCAGGCCGCCAGGCTGGCCACGCAGCGCGTCATGCAGGATGCGCCGCACAACGCGGTGGCCCAAATCGCCGAAGCGGGCTGTGGCGCCGCACGATTCGATCGTGCTGAACTGGCCGGGCTCACCGCAGCCGGCGTGCAAGCCAAGGTCCCCGAGCCGCAGGATCGCATGCCGCTGGTGAAACAAATCGGCCATACGCGCGGCGCCCACGGCATCGCCTCGATGATCAAAGCCTCGTTGTTCGAGCGCTCGACAGCCGCAACTGCAGGCGCGCGAACCCTCGCGATGGTGAGCAATTCGACGCGCAGCGGATTAGTTTACGAGGCTTTACTCGAGCCTGCCTCGATGCCGGCGGCCCGGGCCGACGGTTCACCACAAGTTTTGCCAGCCGAGGTTGCCCGCAAATTGCCAAGCCACCGCATCGTGCGTTTTGCCGCCCAAGATGAGGCCGATTTGGTGCGACAGTTGGATCAAGCCTTAGCGCATCCGGCTGACTGCCTACTGGCGAGCAATCGGTTTTCGCCGCACGATCGGCTCCGCCTGGCGATTGCCGCGCCGGCGGAAGTCTCGGCCGTGGAAGCCAAACTAAAGCTCGCGGCCGGCGCCTGGCAGCGCCGCGAGGCCCAGGTGCCGCTCGCCGAGCAGGGCGTGTTCGTCTGGCGCGTGCCGGCGCGCACGCCGCAAGTTGCCTTTCTCTTCCCGGGTCAAGGTTCGCAATACCCAGGCATGCTCAAAAGCCTGCTGGCCGCGTCGCCGGCGGCGGCCCAATGGTTGGCGCAGGCCGACTCGCTACTCGCCGAGCGCGGGCTGGAGTCGTTCGGCCAAATGGCCTGGGACCAGGCGGCCCCGCTGGGGACCAGCATCTGGGTCACGCAGGCCGTCATGCTGCTGGCTGATCTGGCGATGCTGGCCGCGCTGACCGAACGCTCGCTGGTGCCCGACTGCGTGGCTGGGCATAGTTTTGGCGAATTTCCGGCCTTGGTGGCGGCGGGTGTTTGGACGCTCGCGCAGGCGCTGGACATGACCCGAGTGCGGGCCGAGGCCATCTGGGCCAGCCGCGGAGCCGGCGGGGCCATGGTGTCGGTCCAGGCAGCGGGGGCCGAAATCGAGTCGCTCGCGCGCGGCAATGGTCTGGACGTGCATCTCACGCATGCCAATGCGCCCCGCCAGACGGTCTTTGGCGGCCAGCGCGAGACGATCGGCAGGCTGGCTTCGCTGCTGGGGGCCCACGGCATCGATTTCAGGTTGCTCGACGTGCCCGGCGCGTTTCACACGCCGCTGATGGCCGACGCACAGCCGGCCCTGCGCCACGCGCTCGACAACGTTTCTCTGCAGCCGCCGCGCATCCCGGTGCTGAGCAATGTCACGAATCGGCTGGTCTCCGAGCCGGCCGAGTTGCGCCGGAATCTCGTGGCGCAATTAGTCGAACCGGTGCGGTACCTGGATCTGGTCACAACGCTCGTGGCCGGCGGTGCTCGCGTGTTGGTCGAGGTCGGGCCGAACCAGGTTTTAACCCGGTTGCACCGACAGATTTTGCAACAGGAGGAAGTGCTGCTCGTCGCCGCCGACCATCCGGCGCGCGATGCAGCCGAGCAATTGACCCGCGTCGAGGCGGCACTGGAATGTGCGGGCGTGTCGCGGCCGATGGCCGAGCCGCGCGTGCCCAGCGGGTCGGTTGCCGCCAAGCCGCGCGTCGTGAGCTTCGATGCGACCGAGACCCGTCGCCAGCGCATGAAGTCGCGGGCCTTGTCTCAATCCGCTAGCCAGCCGCCAGCGGCAGCGGCCGAGCAGGATCGATCCCGGCAAGAGCCACCGCTCT
>DATCFX010001183.1:0-1852 GCA_036509275.1 Pirellulales bacterium
TCCGCGGCCGGTCAAGAGCCGCATTCGCATGCGCCGTACCGGCACGAATACGGCCGCCCCCCGCAAAGGAAAAGTGGTGGTTGTGTTGCCCTGCACGGTGCGGAGTTTTTCCGAGTCCGTCGGCATTCGAGCCTCGCAGGTCCTGGGCAAGCTGCTGGCGCTGGGTCAAATGGCCAACATCAATACGGAACTGTCGGCCGAAAACATCGAGTTGCTGGCCGTCGAACTGGGGCTCGACGTCGAAGCCCGCGAGCACGCCGATCTGGAAACACAACTGCTCGGCTCGATCGAGAATCAGGAAGATTCGCCCGAGTCGCTCGTGCCCCGGCCGCCGATCGTCACCTTTTTGGGCCACGTCGATCACGGCAAGACCTCGCTGCTGGATCGCATCATCGGCATCAACGTGGTCAGCGGCGAAAGCGGCGGCATTACCCAGCACATTCGCGCTTATCGCATCGACAAGGACGGGCGGTCCATCGCGTTTGTCGACACGCCCGGCCACGAAGCGTTTACCGAAATGCGGGCTCGCGGCGCCAATGTCACGGACATTGCCGTGCTGGTCGTGGCGGCCGACGACGGCGTGATGCCGCAGACGGAAGAAGCCATCAGCCATGCCCGCGCGGCCAAGGTGCCGATCGTCGTGGCGCTGAACAAGATCGACCTGCCCGGCATCAACGTCACGCGGATCATGCAGCAACTGGCAGCCAACGAACTGCTGCCGACCGAGTGGGGCGGCGACACCGAAGTGGTGCAGTGCAGCGCGACGACCGGCGTGGGTATGGACGAGCTACTCGAGACGCTGCTGACCATTGCCGAGCTGCACGATTACAAGGCCAACCCCGCCCGGCAGGCCTACGGCACGTGCCTCGAGGCCGAATTGCATGAAGGCCGCGGCGTGGTCGCCAAGCTGATGGTGCAAAACGGCACGCTGCGCTTGGGCGACGTACTCGTTTGCGGCGGGGCCCACGGCCGCGTCAAGGCCATGTACGACACGCTCAACCCCCGCAAGACTTACGAGTCCGCCGACCCCTCGACGCCGGTCAACGTCACGGGCCTGGACGTGCCGCCGGGCGCCGGTGACCACTTCTACGTGTTGGACGACATTACCCAGGCGCGCGATATCGCCGAAAAACGCAGCCGCCAATCGCGGCAGCAGGCATTGGGCGGCGGACCGGCCCATATTACGTTGGAAAATCTGCACGAACGGCTCGGCGAACAGGAAACCAAGACTCTGAACCTGATCCTGCGGGCCGACGTCCGCGGCTCGATCGAGGCGATCCAAAAGGAGCTCGGCAAGCTCACGCATCCCGAGGTGCAGATCAAGATCCTGCAAGCCACGGTGGGCGGCATCTCCGAGGCCGACGTACACCTGGCTGACGCTTCGGATGCGATCATCATCGGCTTCAACGTCGTGCCGGATGAGAAGGCCCGCTCGCTGGCCGAGGCGCGGGCGGTGCAGATTCGCCGCTACGAGATCATTTACAAGCTGACCGACGATCTGAAAGCCGCCTTGGAAGGCATGCTCAAGCCGGAGCGCCGCGAAGTGGATCTCGGCCGGGCGCTGGTGCAGCGCACGTTCTCGATCAGCCGCGTGGGCACGATTGCCGGTTGCCGCGTGCTGTCTGGCAGCATCGAGCGCAACAGCCGCGTGCGCGTGATCCGCGAAAACCGCATTATCGGCGAGTATCCGCTGGACTCGCTGAAACGCGAAAAGGACGACGCGAAGGAAGTCCGCGAGGGTTACGAATGCGGCATGAAGCTGGGCGGTTTCAACGATCTCAAGGAAGGCGACGTCCTCGAGGCGTACAAGATCCAGGAAATCGCCCGGACGTTGTAAATCAGGACCGCGCTC
>DATCFX010001184.1:0-7512 GCA_036509275.1 Pirellulales bacterium
AAGCCGAAGTCGAGCATCACGTCGCACGGATAGCGGCGCAGCGTCGCCAGGCTGCTCAACGGCCGAGTGACCGGCAGCACGATCACCTCGACGTCCGCGGGGAAAAACGGCGCCATGGCCGCATTGCTGCTGCCCAAAAAAACGCGCAGAAGTGCCTGGGGATAGACCTCTCGAACCTGAACCAAGGCACCCAACAGCAGCACCGTGTCGCCGATGCCGGCCGTGCGGAGCATGTGAATCGTGTCGAGGCGCTGCGGACGCGGCCGGCGGCGTTTGACGAGCGAACCGGCCGCCAGCAGCGGAATGCCGAGAAAACGATCGGCGATCCGCAGCAGCGGACGGCCGCGCGTGGGGTCGTAACCCAAATTGCCCGCCAACGACGGCAGCGGCGGCACGCCCGGCGCCGGCTGCTCGCGGCCGACTCCGGCTTCCTCCGAGCCAGCGACCTGCGGGAACGTTTCCTGAGTGGCCATCAGTACGATCCCTCGCAACGCAGCACGACTTTCAAAGTTCGCATCAGGATGTGCAGGTCAAACCACAGCGACCAATTGCGGGCATAAATCGTGTCGTATTCGGCGCGCTGCTGGAAAGTGGTGAAATTGCGGCCGCTGATTTGCCAGAGCCCGGTGATGCCCGGCCGCAGCCGCACATACAGATGAAAGGGTTTGTAATCCTGGATTTGTGAGAACAGGATCGGCCGCGGCCCGACCAGGCTCATGTCCCCGTTGAGCACGTTCCATAACTGGGGCAGTTCATCGAGGCTGCTCTTGCGCAAGAACTTGCCGACGGCCGTGACCCGCGGGTCGCGTTTCAGTTTTTGATAATCGACCCACTCTTCCTTCATTTCCGGGTGCTGTTCGAGGTACGCATCCAAGGCTTGTTCGGCATTGACCACCATTGAACGGAACTTCCAGGCCCGAAAACGCCGGCCGCCGCGGCCGACGCGATCCTGGCTGTAAAAGATCGGTCCCGGCGAGTCGATGCGAATGGCCAGGGCGATGGCGGCCACCAGCGGCAGGATGAACAGGCCGCCGACGAGCGTCAGCAGCAAGTCGAGCGTCCGCTTGGCAAGCTGGGGCATCGGCAGCAGGATCCGTTCGTCCAGACGCATGCCGCCCAGCCGCCCGCAATCGTGCGCGCCTTCCCAGAGTCGCGGCGGGTTGCCCACGTTGGGCACCAACAGCAGGTGCGGCAAGGCGCACGTGTAGCGATCCATGAGTTGGGCCACGTCGCCCTGGGGGTTCAGACTCACCACGCCCCAAAACACGTTGTGCTCGCGGGCGATCGCGTCGGTCGCGTCCAGCGGGCCGAGGTACCAGGCGGGATCGACAAATTCGTCAGCCCAATGACGGTGTAGATCGTCGAGAATGCCGACGGGCCGCAAGCCCTGTTGTGGCGAGGCGAGCAGCGCCCGATAGGCATGGGCGCCGGCAGCGTGGCCGCCCAAGACCAGCGCCGGCTGGCCCCACCAGGAATAGCCGGCCGCAATCTGCCGGGCGGCTCGCCGCAGCATTGGCGTGGCCGCCAATGCCAGCAGCCAAACTTCGGCCAACAAGCGGGCGCCCCCGGCCGCGACGTCGCGCGTCAGCATGGCCGCCGCAAAGGCGCCGAACAACACGGTCAATGCCAGACTGGTTTTGCGCAGCTCGGCCTCGCTATTCAACCCGATGCCCGGATACAAGCCGAAACAGTAGTTGACGATGCATCCGCCCACGGCCAGCGCCGCCCAGGTGATGACGACGTCGACGTGGCCGGGTCCGGGCAAGATCGATTGCAGGGCCACCGCGGCAGCCAGGGAAATCGCCAGGGCCAATTGGTCGGCAAGCCAGAGCGGCAGGCTGGTCAGCCAGACTTGCAGCAGATAGCGCTGGGCGAACGGCAACCGCCGTCCACCTGGATTCGCTGAATCCGCGCAAGCCGGTTTGCCGGAACGCCGCCTGGCAGTATACCAGGGCACGATGGAACGTTTTTCTCGGACGGTTGCCATGCTACGGGTACTCGTAACTCGCTCCACGGATCGGCTGCCTGCCGGTCCATCGCACCTCATCCCGGAGGTGGATCGCTGTTCGCGGGATCAGCAGGCGGGCATCATCGGCTTAAACAATCGGATGCGCGCCTGCCGCTGAAACCTGTTTCGACCTTGCAGCCTCCTTTACCCTGCGTTGGTCGGCGGCGATGCGGTGGATCGTTCCTCCATTCAAGTTCCGGCCTTTTCCAACTGCTGCGACTTTCCGGCAGCCTCGGGTTCGCTGTCCTCGCCATACGATTCGTAGCCATAGCCGTAGCCGTAACCGTATTCGTACGAGTTCAACTGCTGGCGCTTCAGGTCATAAGCATTGACGACCGCGCCCAACAGCCGGGCGTTCGCGGCCTCGAGCAGTTGCTTGGATCGCTGGACTTGCATTCGCGAGTCCTTGCTCGGCCTCACGGTGAGCACTACGCCGTCGGTGTGCTGGGCGATAATGCACGGGTCAGCCACCGCCAACAGGGGCGGCGAATCCAACAGCACGTAATCGTAGCGCTCGCGCAACCACGCCAGCAGTTCGACAAACTTCGACGAGGTGAGCAATTCGGCCGGATTGGCCGGAATGGCGCCCGACGGAAGGATCGACAGGTTGGCGGCCTCGGTCGTACGAATGGCTTCGGTCGGCTCCACCCGGCCGTCCACCAATTCGGCCAGGCCGTTGGCCGCGTCGCAGCCGAACACTTTGTGTACGGTCGGGCGCCGCATGTCGCAGTCCACGAGCAGCACGCTGTAGCCCGCCTGGGCCATGCTGACTGCCAGGTTGGACACGACCGTCGTCTTGCCGTCCGAGGGGTTCGGGCTCGTAAAGGCAATGAGCTGGTGCTTGGCGCCGTTGATGCGGAACAGCAGTGACGTGCGCAACACGCGCACGACTTCCGATTCCCGCGACCGCGGCCGATGAAAAGCGGCCAGCACGGCGGTCATCCGCGAGTCGGGCACGGCGGCCGCTGGCGCGCCTGTGACCAACCTCGGCACCCGCGACAGCACGACGGTCTCCAGTGCCTGGCCGACTTCTTCGATGCCGTGGAACATGGGGTCGACCAATTCGAACATGCCCACCAGGCAGCAGCCCAGCACGAGCCCAAACAGGCCGCCCAGCGCCAGCGACAGCGACAGCTTGGGCCAGACTTTTTCGCCCAGCTCCACCGGAGCGATGACTTCGGTAATGATCCCGCCGTAGTCTTTCACCAGGTTGATTTCGCGCAGCCGGTCGAGCACGGCGTCGTACAAGGCCTGCTTGCGCGCGACTTCTTTGCGCATCGTTTCGCCGCGCAGTTCGAAGCTGACCAGTTTCTTGGCTTCCTCGGCCTCGGTCGCGGCCAGCACTTCCAGTCCGTCCTGCCGCTTTTGCAGCGTGGCCAAGTCGTGCTTCAGCAGGCCGACGTAGGCGTGCAGCAGGTTACGCGGCGTGAGTTTGAGCTTGTCTTCGATGCCGCCCAATTGCGCCGACTTCTGCTTGAGAAAATCCCGGATAATCGCGATCTGCCGCCCGACCTCCTGCACCTGCGGGTGCTCGGGCCCCAGATCGGTCCGCAGCGTGTTTTCTTTCAACAGCAAATGCAGCAGCGAGTCGTGTTCGGCCCGCGCGCCTTCCAGCCGCGCGGGCTGCGTGGCCTGAAACTCGGCCGTATTGGCGTCCCCCTTGTCGACCTCGACCAGCAGGCTCAGGCGGTCGATGTGCGTGTCGTCCAGCAGCGCCAACCGCTCGAGGTCCGGCGCGTTGCGCGCGTCTTGATCGAGGACGGCGGCGCTCACGACTTCGAGCCGGGCCTTGGCCTGGCTGGTTTTCAGGCGGATCTCCGAGAGCGCCGCTTCGAGCTCTTCGTACCGCACGCGATGGATATTGGCGCTTTCATCTCCGTTCCACAATAGCGGCGCCTGCTCGCGAAACTTCTGGTAGGCGTTCTCGGCCGATTCCATTTCCACGGCCAGATCGACCTTGGCTTCCGAAATCAGCGAGGCCGCCTCTTTGCTGACGTCTTGGAACTTCTCGCCCAAAAATGCCTTGTAGCTCTCGATGATCGCCTGGAGGATCTGCTGCGACTCGACGGGCGACGTGTGCCGGAACTTGACGTTCAGCACGTGCGCGACTTTCGCCTGGCCGGCGCCGCCGCGCGTGACGTACAAGCGATCGATCACGAACGAGGTGGGATCTTCGTTGTAGGCCAGGTGGTCGACGATCGACGGCAACTGATCGTAGCCGTGGCTCTTGAGCGCCTGCTCCACGATCTGGCGGCTTTGCAAGATCTGCATGTGCGTCGCCAGCAGATCCTCGGAGACCCGCGATTCGACTTCGTTGCGGCCCTCCATGCCGCGGGCGGCGAGATTGGAATCCTTCTTCATCACCAGAATTTGCGCCGAGGATTCGTACTTGTACTTGGCCACAGTGTAATACAGCACGCCCAGTCCGATGCCGCACGCAAAGCACAGCATCAGCAGCGTCCGGCGGCGATTCAAGATCCGCAGCAAGTCCGGCAAGCCCATGCCGTGCATGGCCGAGGAGAGCGTCCAATCACGATTCGACGGTTCGTTTTTCGATGGCATGGCAGCACTCGAGGGTCGGGATCAAGGCATCGCCGGCGCCGACTGGTCGTCAGCAGCCGCGATCGATCTGTTCAAAGATATGGCCGGTCGCGCCGGCGTGATTCGAAAGGCAAAAAACAGAAGCACGCAGTAGAGTTGCACACCCCTGCGCGGAAATCAAAGCGGAAATTACCCCTCGCACCGGCCTTCCAGACCTGGGCATCATCGACCGATCGTGGTCAACGAGCCACGGTGCGAACGCAAAGACGATGTGCCACGATAACCACCGACGGCACCCAGTTCAATCACCAACGACGTTAATTCTCGATTTGGATCTCGTTTAATCAATCGGGGGATGACGACTCGGCGTCGGATGCGCCAACCTGGTTGCAAAACAGCCACCGCAGAGGCCCTCGATTAGGATTTCCCACTCCGTAGGTGAACAATTCCTGATCCTGGAATCACCACGGTTTTTCTTTCGTTCCCATCCGATACATGCTTCACGACGGTCGGCATGGGAAGTTATAATCACACGACGCCCCGCTCCAGTGCGAGGGGGCCGCCGCTCATGTCGCCTGCGCAAACACCGCGGGGGTGCGGCTCGTCGTCCTGTCGATCATCGCCCCCTTGGGAGCACGATTCCTCGCCACAAGTTCCGATGCAGCCACGGCCTCGGGTTGGTTGATGCGTACATGGAGAATGACTCGCCGCCTCGGCGCTGCGGCCTTCGGGGCGGCCGCAAGTGCCCGTGAGCGGTAGTTCCTAGGCCGTTCATGCGCGCGGTCGAGGTTGGCTCGCAAACCATCGCACGTCCCGAGTCGCGCTGGGCGTCAGTGAACACGGCCAACCGCCGATCGCGCCCGGTCGAGCAGTGCATTGCGACCGGCGATTGTGTGGCCGTTGACGAGGGCTTGCCGCTGATTAGGGGGTTGTGACTACCAGTTCGATTGTGTCTCAGTTTACAAAAGTGCAATCCAGCTCCCGCCGTTCGGGGCCTGGCGGCAAGTGGAAGCGATCCCGTTTCGTGGTAAGTCCCAACGTCAGACTGTGAATAAAAGAAACCGACGGGCGTTTATCTCCAGTTGCTAGCAACATTGTTCAGCTAATCGGAATCCGCGCGTGAACCGAGATGGCAGTTACTATCTGCTGACGGGTGCCACTGGCCTGCTGGGTCAGGCGGTGTTGCGCGCAGCCATGCTCGACGATCGGCCCATGGCCGTGATCGTTCGTTCGCGCCCTGAACAGACCGCGCGCCGCAGGCTCGACGCGATGATCGGCCGCTGGGAGGCAGAGCTGAACCGCTGGCTGCCGCGACCCGTCGTACTCGCCGGAGATCTGCACCAACCCAACTGTGATCTCGACGAGCGCGCAATAGCCTGGATCGCGACGCACTGCTCCACGGTCATCCATTCGGCTGCAAGCCTGGTGTTCTATGCGGCATCCAACGGCGAGCCGTGGTCCACGAACGTGGATGGCACGCGGCACCTGCTCGAGCTCTGCCGGGCCGCGGGAATTCGCCATTGCTTTCACGTGTCGACGGCCTATGTGAGCGGACAACGGACCGGCCGCGTGCTGGAGAGCGAACTCGACGTCGGGCAATCGCTGGGCAACGACTACGAGCGGAGCAAGCTCGAAGCCGAGCGCCTCGTGCGCAGCGCCGCGCATCTGAAGACCACCACGATCTTGCGGCCGTCGATCGTCGTGGGCGACAGCCGCTCGGGCCACACGCCGACGTTTCACGGCTTCTATCGCCCGTTGCAAGTCCTGTTCGCGCCCGGTGGACCCGCGCCCGGCTCGGCGCCGCAGGCGTCGCATCTCGCTCAGCTCGGCCTCTCGGGAGACGAGCGCAAGAACCTGGTGCCGGTCGATTGGGTGTCGGCCATGATGTGGCGCATCATCGACGAGCCTGCTGCGCACGGCGCAACGTATCACCTGGCCAGCGATCAGCCGGTGACGGTGCGCGACATCGAGCGCGCGACGGCCGAGGCGATCGCGCAGCACGCTGTCGCGGGACGCCGGGCAGCCGGGCATGTCCGCGCGGGCGAAAACGGCGCGGCGGCTACCTTCGCCGATCAACTCCACGCGTACCGCGCTTATTTCCGCGACGATGCCCAGTTCGATACTTCCAATCTCCAGCGCGTGGCCGGCAATCGGATCTGCCCGCGGCTCACGCACGAGGTGCTGGTCAGGCTGGCGCGCTACGCACTGACGGTCAATTTCGGCTGGCCGCGGCCGGCCGATCCCAGCCCGCCGCTGGAAGTCGAGGCCTGCCTGGCCGAGCTCGGCCTCGCCTGGCAAGCCGAGCCGCCAGCCAGCGGCTTGGGGCTCGACGCGCTCGGCCCCGGCGGAGGCCGCTGGCAGATTGGCTTTGTCGGTGACCTCCCCACGACGCTCACGATCGGATGTCCGCAGGCCGCTGGCCCCACGGTTCGCCTCGACGTGGAAACGTTGGACGCGCTCATCGCCGGTAAGCTGTCTACGAGTGCCGCGATTCATGCCGGCCGGTTGCTCATCGAAACGCCTGCCGATCAAACGCCGGCGACGCTCGCGCAGTGGTCAGTCCTGCTCGCGCATCTGAGCCGAGCGGTGCCGACGGCAGCCGGCAGGACCCGGCCCCTAGCGACTTCCAAGAGAACCGCCATTCATGCACAATAACGACCGAGCGCCGCTGTTGAAGACGCCCGTCGCCATCGTGGGCATGGCTTGCCGCCTGCCGGGCGCCGATGGACTGGAGGAGTATTGGCAACTCCTGGCGGCCGGGCGCAGCGCCATTGACGAGTTGCCTGCCGAGCGGCTCGACCGTCAGCTTTATTATTCGCCGGTCAAAGGCACGCGTGGAAAGACGTACTCGACGCTCGGCGGCCTGGTGTCGGCCCGCCCGCCCGATGGCCGGCTTTGCCCGCTGGCGGACGAAACGCGCCGGGCGTACGATCCCTGTCATCAGATCCTGTGCGAAGTGGCGG
>DATCFX010001185.1:0-6758 GCA_036509275.1 Pirellulales bacterium
ATGCGAGTGTCAAAGATCCCCCTCGCGAAGCTGGCAGTAGCTCTCGTAGCGCCGGGCGTCGATCCAGCCGTCGGCCACGGCGTTTTTCACGGCACAATCCTCTTCGTGCGTATGCGTGCAGTCGGGGAACCGGCAGCGGCTCACCAGCGGCCGGATGTCGCGGTAAAACCCGGCCACCTCCTCGGGAATCACGTCCCAGAGCTGAAACTGCCGCAGCCCCGGCGTATCGACCACGTATCCGCCCGCGGCCAAGGGGAGCACCCGGGCCGTGGTCGTCGTGTGCTTGCCCTTTTGGGTCTCGGCGCTCACCTCCCGAACTCGCAGGTGGAGGCCCGGCTCGATGGCATTCAATAGCGACGACTTGCCCACGCCGCTCTGGCCCGAGATCACGCTCTGGCGGCCACCGAGGCGGCGCCGCAAGCGATCGACGCCAAAGCCGGAGTGGGCGCAGGTGAACAATACCTCGTAGCCCATCTGACTGTAGACGCCCACCAGCGGCTGGAGGTTCGCGGGATCGACCAGGTCGATTTTGTTGATGCAGATCAGCGGCCGAATGCCCCCCTTTTCGGCCGTGACGATAAAGCGGTCGATCAGGTTCGGCTTGAGATACGGCTCGGCCGCGCTGCTGACGATGATCAATTGGTCGACATTGGCCACGATAATCTGCTGGCGCCCGCGGCTGGCGCGGCTGAGGATGCCGTGCCGCGGTTCGATCCGCTCGATGATGCCTTCCTGCTGGCTGGCGATCCGAAACCACACGACGTCGCCGGCAGCCACGGCATGTCGCTGATCGGTGGACAGCGTTTTCAGCAGCCGCCGGGTGGCGCATACATACTGCTGGCCGTCATCGCCGGCCACGGTGCTGGTCAGGCCATGTACGCTCAGCACGCGGCCGCATTGGCATGACTGGTCCCGGTCCAGCAGCACGTCGAACCCGGTCTGGTCGCTGTCGACCTCGACGCCCCGCACGGTCCGCTTGCGGGTCAACTCGCCCTTGCCGCTGACGCGTTCTGACTGGAGCGCCTCGTCCTGGGCCGCATTGTCGGCCTGGAACTTGCGAGTCAAGTCGCTATCGCGTGGCCGCGGCGTGCGATTTTTGCGAAAGTCGGCCCGGACGTGTTTCGGTTTCTTTTTGCCCATGCATGTTGATTGTATCACTCAACGTGCCACATGGGCCATGCGCACCAGATCCGGCCGCCAATAAGATGGGGAGAAGAACCACAGAGACACAGAGGCACAGAGACGGAAACGAGAGACGAAGGGACGAAGGGACGAAGGGACGAGGGACGAAGGGACGACCACCAAGGCACAAAGATCACGAAGTTACTTCTTTGTGATCTTTGTGCCTTGGTGGTGAATTTTTCTTTTCTTCTCTGTGTCTCTGTGCCTCTGTGGTTTTCCTGGCCTCCCGATGACGCCCCGCAGCGCTAAACTGAGCGCCTATGATCGGCGCGCCGACCACGCTACGATCATGTCGATGCCAGCAAACGAACCCAGCTCCGCCCCAACTACTTCCGTGCCCGCGTGGCGTGCGGCAGGTTTGCGCTTTTACTCGTACAATCATTTTCTCCGCGGCCGATTTGGCGGCCGGGTCCATAAGGTGAGCATCGACGCGGGCTTCACCTGCCCGAACGTCGACGGCACGGTGGCCACCGGCGGTTGCACGTTCTGCGACAACCGCAGCTTCAGCCCCAGCCGGCGCGTGCCGCGCACGGGCATTGCCGCGCAGATCGACGACGGCGTCCGCCGCATTCGCCAGCGCTACCGCGTAGACCGGTTCCTGGCGTACTTTCAGCCGGCCACGAACACGTATGCTCCCGTTGCGCGCTTGCGGCCGTTGTACGAGCAGGCCCTGGCCCATCCGCAGGTGGTGGGCCTGGCCATTGGCACGCGGCCCGATTGCGTACCCGACGACGTCTTGGAGCTGCTGCAAGAATTGGCCGGGCGGACATATTTGTCGGTCGAGTTTGGCGTGCAGACGATCCACGACGCGTCGCTGGTGTGGATGAATCGCGGGCACGACTACGCCGCCTCGCGCGCGGCGATCGAGCGCAGCCGCGGACGCGGCTTCGAGATCTGTGCCCATGTGATGCTCGGCCTGCCGGGCGAGACCCGCGAGATGATGCTGGCCACGGCCCGCGAACTGGCCGGCCTGGGTCTGGACGCGATCAAGCTGCACAACCTGTACGCCGTGAAGAACACGCGGCTGGCCGACGAAGTGGCCAGCGGCCAGGTCGAGCTGATGTCGCGCGACGACTATGTTTGCACGGCGGTCGATTTCCTGGAACTTTTGCCGCCCGACTGCGTGGTCGAACGCACCAGCGGCGATGCACCGCCCGATTACCTGGTGGGCCCGGCCTGGTGTCTGGACAAGCCGGCGGTGCGCGCGGCGTTGGAAGCTGAATTTGCGCGGCGCGGATCCCACCAGGGGCGGCATTTCCACGCGGCCGCCGCTTCTCCCGCCCGCGGCGGGCAGCTATCGTAGCAACTGGGGCCGGAGTGGATTGGACGGCCGCCGGCCGCTGCTATTCAATTAGCTCGCGGCGGGAGGAAAGTCCGGGCTTCGCAGGACACCGTGGTGGGTAACTCCCACCGGCCGCAAGGCCAGGGAAAGTGCAACAGAAAGCAAACCGCCGGTGCCGGAACTTTGGTTCCGGAGCCGGTAAGGGTGAAACGGTGAGGTAAGAGCTCACCAGCAGGCTGGGTGACCAGCTTGGCTAGGTAAACCCCACGGGAAGCAAGGCCAAACAGGAAGAAGTCTGCGGTCGCGCCCCTCAACCGGGGCGTGGCCGCGGTGCGTACCGGTCCGGTGCGCCAACCACTTCCGGGTAGGCTGCTTGAGGCGCCGAGCAATCGGCGTCCTAGAGAAATGGCCGTCGCCCCATGTTTGCCGGTCGCCGCCAGGCGGCAGGCAAGCGGGGGCACAAAACCCGGCTTACAGATCCGCTCCGGCCCTTTTTTAAATTCGTTTCGCGCAACCCACAAGCCCACGGACTGCGGTCCGTGGGTCTGCCTCGCCACCCCCATCAACGCAAAAAAAGCGACGCCTCGGAAGTCTCACGACTTCTGCTACCACGTAAAAAAACCGCACGTGCCACCGCCGGGGCCAGCCCAAGCAGTGACACGTGCGCGGTCTTTTATTTGCGGGTCCCGATTCCAGCGGGTGGACTGGCGAAATCAGACCTCGACGGGGACCAGTTCCCGATCGACGATCTGGAGCAGCTTCGAGATGCACAATTTGTTCATGCTCGTGTGCCGCTCGTGGGCCTCGTGCCGCAACGATTCGTGCAGGCTCTGGGGCAGCCGAACGGTGATGACCCGCGTCGGTTCCTTCGAGCCGTTCAGATCGTTGGCGCCGCTGCGCTCGCGCAGCTTGGCCAGCAACTGCTGAATCTCCCCGTACTGCTCGCTTTGCTCGAAGCTGGCCATCTCTTCCGGGGTCTTGAACGATTGCCGGACAATGCCGGTGACGCCCAGGACCTCGCGGAAAAAGGCGACCCAGTCGGGCGCCTGGTTGTAAAGCTGATGAGCGACGCGAACGACCTCTTGGTGCCTCTCGGTCATGACTTCCTCCATTGACAGGCGAATTCCGTTTCGACGACTCGTACCAACCGGTCGCCGTTCGTGGGCATCTTTTAGCAGAAGTCAAGCAAAGCACCGATATCACTTTGCTGCCTGCACTTACGACGCTGGCAGCAAGCATGCTGTAATTGCAAGCACGCTTGCACGAATCGAGGCAGCGGCCTGCTTGCACAAAAAATAGGCAGCACCGTTTTTTCCATTTGCCAAAGTGTCCACCCAGCGGCGGTCGGCCCGGCGGCCCGGTGACGAGGCGGCAAAAGTCCCGTCACTGTCAGACTTTGAAGCCTGCCAAAAACTTTTTTTGCGGAAGTTTTCGCGCGTGGATCGCGGTCAAGTGCGCCCGGCGGCGATCGAGTTGGGAACCGGCCAACCGTCGGATTTCGTTCCCGACGCGGCCAGCCGTATCCGCAAGCCACGAACGCCGACAGCCAGCGGCGCGTGCCGCTAGCGCGATCGCTGCGCGCATTGGAGTAAGATGTCACTAGCAGTTCGGCAATGGCAACCCAGCCGGCAGTGATGGCCGGGCTAGCGCTGGCGTTGCTAACCTTAAACTTTGTGCATCTGGACGTTTAGGGCCATCCCCATCGGGTCTGACGTATCGACGCTCATAAAACCGATCGGTAAACTAGGTTCGTCGGCCGTTTGGCGAGTCACGACGACTCCCTCCCTAACGGATGCTCGCGGCGCTTATGAAAGAGAAGTCAACATTCTTTTCGCGGAACGGGCTGCGGATCGTGCTCGTGGCCGTGTTTCTGTTGCCGCCCACGTTCTTATGCGCGGCCAAGGCTTTTAAGAGCAACAAGAACGACGTCCAGGACTGGCTGCCGGCCAATTACAAAGAGACCCGGGAGTTCGCCTGGTTCCAGCGGCACTTTGCCGGCGAGCAATTCGTGCTGGCAAGCTGGGACGGTTGCACGCTCGACGACCAGCGTCTGCGGCTGTTCGTCGAGAAGCTTGTGCCTTCCGATCGCCCCGGCCACGCTGCCCACGGCTTTTTCCAAAGCGTGGTCACCGGGCCGATGCTGCTGGCGGGGCTGAAGGACCAACTCAAGCTCACCGACGCCGAGGCGCTCCAGCGGCTCGAAGGCGCTTTGATCGGGCCGGTGCTGCCGCCCGAAGGCAAACCTGCCTCGCCTGCTGATCGACTTTCTGGGGCGACCGCCGCTCAGGCCGAGCCGGCCCGGCAGACGGGCGTGGTGGTGACATTGAGCGAAGCCGGCAAGCACAACTTGCGCGGCACGATTCATCAACTCTGGGACACGGCCGCCGAGTGCAACATCCCGCACTCGTCGTTTCACATGGGCGGCCCGCCGATCGACAACTACGCCATTGATTCGGCCGGCGAGAACAGCCTCGTGCGGCTGGCGGGCATTGCGCTGGTGATCGGCGTGGTGATCAGTTGGATGTGCTTGCGCAGCGTGCTGCTGACCGTGCTGGTGTTTATCGCCGGCATCTACAGTGCCGCGCTCAGCCTGGCGCTGACCCGCGTCTTGCCCACCGACATGAACGCCATCCTGCTAACGATGCCGCCGCTGGTATTCGTGGCGGGAATCTCCGGCGCGATTCATTTGGCAAATTACTATCGCGATCTGGTGCACGAACAGGGCCCCGCGGGCGCGCCGGGCAAGGCCCTGCACCATGCCGCGTTGCCTTTGGGCCTGGCCACCGGCACCACGGCCGTGGGGCTTGTATCGCTGTGCTATAGCGACCTGGTGCCGATTCAGCAGTTCGGCATTTACTCCGCGGTGGGCGTGGTAGCCAGCCTGCTGCTGCTGTGCTTGTTCCTGCCCGCCGGCTTTCAGCTTTGGCCGCTCACGCCGTCGGCGGCGCGGACGTCGTCGCCTGCGCTCGAGGAAGAAGCAGACGCCGAAGAAAGCTGGGGCGGATTTTGGTGGCCGGTGGCACGCTTCATCGTGGACCGCCACGTCGTGGTGGCGGCCGCCGGCATCGCGCTGCTGGCCTTCTTCGGCTGGGGCTGCACGCGGATCACGACCAGCGTGCAGATGATGCGGATGTTCAAGTCCGACGCCCCGATCCTGGCCGATTATAAGTGGCTCGAAAAACACCTCGGCCCGTTGGTGCCGATGGAGGTTGTGCTCAAGATCGACCCGCGCGTCTGCCGGCTGAACATGCTCGAGCGGATCGAGTTGGTCCAAAAGGTGCAGCAGCACGTCGAGCAACTCGACGTGGTGGGTAGCGCGCTGTCGGCGGCCACCTTCGCGCCCCGCCTGCCCGAGGAGAAGGACTTCAAACGCTCCTCGCGCGGCATCTTCGGCGCCGTCGAGCGGATTGCCATCGGCCGCACGAAGCAAAAATACGAGCTGGCCCGGGCCGAATACAACAAGCGGCTCGAGGAGCATCGCGCCAACTTCTACGGCCAAGGCTACGTGGCCCTGGAAAAACTGCCCGGCGCCGATGGTGCGCTGGCGGCCACCGGCTGCGAGCTGTGGCGCATTAGTGCCCGCATCAGTGCGCTGAAGGACGTCGACTTTGGCCAGTTCGTCAACAACATCCGAGCCGAGGTCGAACCGATCCTGGCCGCCGAGCCCCACGGCGGCTTGGGCATCGAAGCCAAGTATACGGGCCTGGTGCCCTTGATCTATAAGGCGCAGCACTCGCTGCTGGACGGCCTGCTGCTGGGCTTCATCATGGACCTGGTGGTGGTCAGCATCATCATGACGCTGTCGGTGCGCGAGTGGTCGGCCGGCATCGTGATGGCCCTGCCCGCCATCTTTCCCGTGATGATCGTGTTCGGCTTCATGGGGCTGGTCGGCATCGTGGTCGATACCGGCACGGTCATGGCTCCCGGCGTGGCACTGGGCGTCACGGTGGACGACGTGGTGCACTTCATGCTCATGTACCGCAATGGGCTGAAGCAGGGCTTAAGCCGCCGCGATTC
This sequence comes from Pirellulales bacterium, assembly GCA_036509275.1. Classification (GTDB taxonomy): domain Bacteria; phylum Planctomycetota; class Planctomycetia; order Pirellulales; family PNKZ01; genus DATATB01. Next base: position 6,482 of record DATCFX010001185.1, read on the forward strand.
GATCATGCTGGCTTATAAGGGCTGCGCCCGGCCGATGTTCCAAAGCTGGGGCGTGATCGGCCTGGGCATGAGCGTGTTTGCCATGAGCCCGTTCACGCCGACGCAGCGTTTCGGATATCTGATGGTCACGCTGCTGACCGCGGCGCTGGTGGGCAACCTGGTGGTTTTGCCGGCGGTGCTGGCTAGCCCGCTGGGCGCACTGTTTGGCCGCCGCTTTCATCAGGACCGCCAGCGCAGCGATGCGCTGCCCGGAGTCGATCCGGCGCACGCGCACGAG
>DATCFX010001186.1:0-9377 GCA_036509275.1 Pirellulales bacterium
GGGGATGCGCCCCAGCAGGATCGCGTGGCGATCGGGAAACACATCCCGCAAATACCGGCCGATCGGCCCAATCTCGCGCCGGATGCGATCGATGCCGGCCCCCTGTTCGCGCGGGTCGGGATGCTCGATGAACATCCGGCCGGAAATCGGCCCCAGCCGCGTGAGAAATTCGCGATGATTGCGCATCCAGTGCAACACCGACAAGCAGAGCACGGCATCAAACCGCTGGCCCGAGCGGGCAAACACGTCGGCCAGGCGGCTGCCGGCCGGGTGCGTCAGAAGTGCGATGCGCCGCAGGGCGTGCGACTGGAGCACTTGGCGCTGCACGCCGGCCGACTGCTCGTCCGCCTCGACGCTGGCGACCACGTAGTCGGCAAACGTTTCGCAAGCCGCCAGGCCGAACCAGCCGAAATTCGAGCCCACATCCAGCAGCGCCCCGCGCGCGGGCAGCAGCGGCCGAATCAATTCCCAGCGCCGATTGCAATCGCGCCTGCCGCGCGCGAGCGTCTGTCCCGCCCAGCGCACGTCCTGGTACACGCCGGCGCGATTCAGCAGTCGGGCGTCGATGGTTTGAGGCATGGGGCTGCGGCCTTTGCCTGCGATGCCGACAGGCTCTTATTCATTGAATCGTCCGGCAAAACTGGCACGATGCTGGCAGTTGCCCCGGAACTGGTCAAGACCAGCCTGGTGTTTCGCCGTATGCGATTGGCCTTTACCAACCGCCAGCAAAAGCGAGACAATGCCGAAAGTAATGCCTCAAACGGAGTAGCGAACCATGCAGACTATCCAATCGCCATCCGCGGCGGAGCCCGTCGCTGCCACCAATCGCCCGGCCCCAAAACCTCCGGCCACGCGCGTCGTGCCGGGGCTGGTGCTGGTGGCGATCTTCTGGGCCGTGCATACCGCTGCCGCACTGGCCGGCTGGCCGATTTCGAGTACCTTTTTTGCCCGCGCTGGTGCCTGCGCCCTGCTGACTTTGCTGTTTCCGCTCTGGTGGCTGACGAATCGCTCGGTCCGCATGCGCGATCGGCTGCTGGCGCTGGCGGTGATGATCGTCGGCTGCGGCTTGGCGATCGCCGTTTCGCGACAGACCCTGGGAACCATCGGCGTGCTGTTCATGGGCCTGCCGTTTGTCTTCACCGGCTGGGTGCTGTGGTTGCTGGTCTCGCGCAAGTGGTCGCCGGGCGTTCAACGCGTCGGGCTGGCTATCACGGTCAGCCTGGTGTGGTGCTCGATGGGGCTCGTCCGCATGGACGGCATCACTGGCGACTTGCAGGCCAACATTCAATGGCGCTGGGCCCCGCGGCCCGAGGATGCTTACCTGGCTTCGCGATCGCCAGATGCGGGTTTGCAGAGCGCAACCGAGCGGCCGATCGAGCTGGCAGCCGGCGATTGGCCGGCGCTGCGCGGACCGGCCAGCGACGGCCGGATGCGGGGAGTGAAAATCGCCACCGATTGGAAAGCCAGTCCGCCGCAGCTCGTGTGGCGCCAGCGGATCGGTCCGGCCTGGTCGTCGCCGATCATCGTCTCGGGCCGCCTGTTCACGCAGGAGCAAGTCGGCGATATGGAATCGGTGGTCTGCCTGGATGCCGCCACCGGCAAACGTCTGTGGACGCATGGCGACAAGGCCCGGCTGCGCGATGCCCAAGGCGGCGACGGCCCGCGCGGCACGCCGGCTTTCGACAATGGCCGCCTGTATACGCAGGGGGCGACCGGCATTCTCAATTGTCTCGATGCGGCTACCGGGCGCGTGAAGTGGACGCGCGATCTTGTCAAAGATTCCGGCGCGCCGCTGCCGATGTGGGGCTTTTCCAGTTCGCCGCTGGTGGTCGACGGCGTGGTCATCACGTTTGCCGGCGCCAGCGCCGACAAAGGCCTGCTGGCCTATCACGCCGACAGCGGCAAACCGGCCTGGACCGCGGCCACGGGACCGATCAGCTACTGCTCGCCCGAGTTGGTATCGCTGGGCGGAGTGCAGGATTCCGGCCAGCGACAGGTGCTGTTTCTCAGCGATCAGGGCCTGGTCGCGTTGGAGCCTCGCTCGGGCAAAGTCTGCTGGAAGTTCGACGCGCCGAAGAACGGCATCTGGCGGGCCGTGCAGCCGGCCGCCATCGACCCTGCCAGCGTGCTCGTCGGCTCGGAAGATCTTGGGCTGGTGCGCTTGCGGCTGGCCCACGATGCAAACGCGTGGACCGTCGAACGGCGTTGGGCTTCGAAGGCGATGAAGCCGGGCTACAACGATTTCGCCATCCACGAGGGTTTTGCCTACGGCTTCGACAGCAGCATTTTTTGCTGCGTCGATCTCGACTCTGGCAAGCGGCGCTGGAAGCAGGGCCGCTACGGTCATGGCCAGGTGTTGCTGCTGGCCGATCAGGGCCTGCTGCTGGTGACCAGCGAGACGGGCGAAGTCGTGCTGCTGGAGGCCACGCCCGAGGCCCATCACGAGCTGGCCCGTTTCCAAGCCATTGAGGGCAAGACCTGGAACCATCCCGTCGTTGCCCACGGCTGCCTGTTTGTCCGCAACGACGAAGAGATCGCCTGCTACCGCCTGGCCGTGGCGGATGCGAGCAGCGGCCGAAAGCGGTAATTGTGACAGATCACAGCCGGGTGGCGAGCGGGAGGCGCGAGCCTCCCGGTGATGTGCCGCAACGCGTGGCGTTGAATTACCGGGAAGCTCGCGCCTCCCGCTCGCCGTTGCCAAATGCTAATCGACTGCTCGTCGGCGCTCTCAGCGCTGGGGTTTCAGCGAGAGATTCGCCGCGGCGCCTTCGTCCACCTTGAAGGCTTCGACGCCGTTGCTGGTGGCGATGAGCAAGACCGGCCCGCCCAAGTCGGCCGCCGCCAGGCCGCTGATGGCCCGCCCGTACTCGAAATGGTCGACCGGAACTCCGTCGGCCGACAAAATGTGGATCGAACCATCGGCCCCGGCGACGAGCCACTGCGCGCTGCTGGCGCCCAGCACGTTGCCGCTGGTGATCGGCTCCAGCGCCGGTTGGTTCTGCAAACCTGGCGGAAGATTAAAGGACCACAACTCGCGGCCCGACGGGTCGAAACCGACGAGCACCTGCCGGTTCGCTTCGGTCAGGGCGACGGCGCAGTAGTCGGTCCTGTCGGAGGACGTGAGTTGGGCCGAATAAACGCCCCGCAAAAAGCGATGGTTGACGTCCAACGGGCTGCCGTCGCGGCCTTGCCAGTCGATCGGCGTGAGCGTGCCCCGCTGATTGGCGCAGAGCAATTGCCGGTGGCCCGACGCATTGGCCCCCGTGACCGCCAGTTGGTAGACGTTGGCCAGCGACCGGTTGGCCCATAGCCGCTTGCCGGCGAGCGACACGTTTTGCACGCCGACGACGTCGTAGTAGCTGACGTTCAGTTCGGGATGGCCGTCGCCGTCGAGGTCGCCGAACTGTACGTCGGCAATGCCGCCGGCGCTGGTGCCTTCAGGATAGCTCCACAGCCGCGAGAATTTTTCGTCGAACACGTGCAAGCGCTGGGCGGTGCTGGCGGTGCCGACAAAAAACCGTTTGCCATCGGAATCGACCGCGGTGCGCAGGAAGCCGATGATGCCGGATTCCGCTTCCTTGGGCAGCTCGAGCTCGTGCAGCTTGACGAGCTTGCCGGCCGCGCTGAGCTCGCCAATGCGGTTCCAGCCGTCGACCACCAGAATCCGCGGCTGGCCGTTGCCGTCCGGCACCACGAGGATATTGCCGGGATCTTTGAGCCCCTCGTAGCGCCACAGCGAAGTCAGCTTGAGATGCGTCGGCGAACTGGATGGCGCCAGCCTGGCCCGCGCCAGATCGCCGCCGGCGGACTGCCCGGCCGCGGGCGCTCGAAACTGCGCCTCGTACTCGCGGAGTTGCTCGTCGTAGCGGCGGCGGGCGTCGTCGAAAATGTTTTTGCCCGCCAGCAGCTTCTCGATCCGCTCGGGCAATTCCTTGGCCAATTCCGGGTTGTAGCCGATTTCGTGGTCCTGCAACCGGCCGTCGGGCCCGAGGATAAACATGTTGGGGATCTGCTGCACGCCGAACGACACGCTGGCGAATTGCTTCAAGTCGCGGGCGATGGGAATGTGCAGCCCGGCCGCTTTGAAGGCCTCGGCCACTTCTTCGTTGCTGGCGGTGGGCTGCTCGTCCTGAGAGCCGCCGGCCGGTTGCGCCGCGGCGCCGGGCGTTTTGGGCTGGTCGAGGCTCACGGCCACGAACGCCACGTTCTCGCGGTCCTTGAACTGCTGGTACACCGCCTCGAGATTCGGCAGCGATTGAAAGCACGGGCTGCACCAGGTGGCCCAAAAATCGATCACCGCGACTTTACCGGCCAGCGAATCGCGCGTCAGCGGCTTGCCGTCGAGCGTGGTGAACGTGAACTCCGGAATCGGCTTGCCCAGCAGGTTCGAAACCGGCTCGGGGCGCTGGATCAGCCGGAAGTCGTCGACCAGTTTGGCTCCCTCGGGCACGACGAACTGGAAAGCAACCGGGTCGATCGGCTCATCGAACCGCGCGCCCTTGAAATCGGCCACAACCGACAGGTCGGAAACTTTTGCCTGCTGCGACAACGCGTCGTAAAGCTCCTTGGTGGGCAGTTCCATGCGCCGCAAGACAAACGAATTGCGGTCGATCCAAAACACGAGCTTGCCGGCGTCGCCGTCGATTTGCACGCGGTAGCAAGGGCCGTCGGGATGCTTCATGGGTTCCAGCAACTTGGGAACCTGCTCGCCGACAAGGCCCGGCAGCGGCGGCTCGTCGTCCAGCAGCAGTGCCAATTGGATTGGGCCGCCGGCCACCTGCTCGGCCATCGTCTTGTACAGCGGCTCGTTGCGAAAGATGTCGGAGGTCACGAGCCGCTCGGGGGCCGGAACGCTGAGCACCTGGTCCGGCAGCTCCTCGATCGCAGCCTGTAGCCGCTTGCCGTCGCACACCAGGTTGCAGGTATAGACGTTCACCCGCACATTGTTGGGTCGCTCGAGCGTCACGGAAAAATTGAACGCATCGTTGAAGTTCCGGCCGTCGGCCGTGTAGGTGATCCGCGCCTCGCCGCCGTCGGCGTAGGTCTTCGCCTGGTGGTAAGCGGCCACCATCCGCTGGAGCACCTCGCGCGCGGTTTTCGGTTCGGCCTGTGGAGCGGGAGCCCGATTGCAGCCGCCGACAAGCGCGACCGATGCCAGCACCCACAGCCGACTCCACCCGAGCATATTGCACGACTTCATGGGCCGATCCTTCAAGTTCTGTTTTTGGGCCGCAGCGGAATCCGTAAGAATCCCACACCAAGCAGTAGCGGAATTCGTGAGAATTCCGAACGATCCAAGCAGTAGCGGAATTCGTGAGAATTCCGAACGATCGCCGACAGGTCCGCCGGAAGTCTCACGACTTCCGCTACGACAAGCCGCACTCCCGGCGGCGAAAACCGGGGCCGAAGCGCGGCATTATTGGGAACTTCCGCCCTCGCGTAAAGCTCGGCTTCTTGACCGCCAGTGGTCCGCTCGAATAATGGCAGCAGACCCCCACGCTCCGACGGCGGCTCGAAGATCAAGTTCCGCTTTTCGCAGTTGGCGCAGTCTTCCTATCTCCCACCTGCTGGTCAAAAGGCTCTTGTTGTGATCCTTCGCTACGGGCTCGACTCATCGCTGACACTCGAACTGGCCGCCGACCGCCTGGTGGCCCAGTGCCATTCGCCCGCCGGCAACCGGCTAACGGACCTGGGGCAAGCCCTGGCCGGCGTGCTGGACGAGCCACTGGGCTATCCGCCCTTGGCCCAAGCCGTGGTGCCGCAGGACCGCGTAACCGTGGCGCTCGAGCCGGGCGTGCCGCAGGCGGGCGAAATCGTCGCCGGCATTGTCGATTATCTCTGCCGCGCCGGCGTTCAGGCAAGCGATATCACCATTCTGCGCACGCAAAACGACGTCGAAGCCGGCGCCGCAGACCCCCGCTCGCGGCTCAACGGCAACGGCGCTGCTAGCGTAAACCTGGCAACCCATCAGCCAGATGATCGTTCGCAATTGATGTATCTGGCCGCCACGCGCAAGGGCCGGCCGATCTATCTCAATCGCACGCTCTGCGACGCCGACGTCGTAGTGCCCGTCGGCTGCCTGCGGGCCGATCCGGCCATCGCCTATCATGGCGTTTACGGTGGCCTGTATCCCACGTTTTCGGATACCAAGACACTGGCCCGCTTTCGCAATCCGCACCTGGTCGAGCCGGGCAATGACTTGATCGCCCGGGCGCAGCACGAAGTCGACATCGTCGGCTGGCTGTCGGGCACTCCGTTTGCCATTCAGATTTTGCCTGGCGGCGAGGACAGCGTGCTGGCCGTGTTTGCCGGCGAGGCGGCGGCCGTGGACGAGCAGGGGCGCGAGCGTTGCAATGCGGCCTGGAACTACAGCGTGCCGTGCCGTGCCGACCTGGTAATCTGCGCCATTTCCGGCGATGCCGCCCAGCAGACGTGGGACAACCTGGGCCGGGCCGTGGCTGCCGCGCTGCGCGTGGTCAGCGACGGCGGGGCGATCGTCTTGTGTACCGACCTGGCCACGCCGCCGGGCCCGGCCGTGCAACGGCTCGTGGATGCCGACGATCTGCCGTCAGTGCTCGATCATATTTTCAAAACGCGCGACAGCGACGCGCTGGCGGCCACCGAGTTGGGCATGGCCCTGGACCGGGCTCGCCTGTACTTGCTCAGCCGGCTGGACCGCACGTTCGTCGAAGATCTGCGGATCGCGCCGGTCGACGAGGCCGAAGACATCGTGCGGCTGGCCGGCCGCTCGGAAAGCTGCATCGTGCTGGCCAACGCCCAATATGCGGTGGCCACGCCGCTGTCCGAATAACACGCCGCTCGAAAGGCGATTGATGTCCGATCCCTCGCAATTGCACGCCGAACTCGCCGCCGCCGGCGGACGGTTCGCCACCTGGTTCGAGCAGCCCGCCGCCGCGGATTTTGGCGAACCCCGAGCCGAATACGAGGCGCTCGTGGGCCATGTCGGCCTGGTCGATTGCACGAATCGAACCCAGCTCGAACTTACCGGCGCCGACCGCGCCAAGTTTCTGCACAACCTTTCGACCCAGGAGATTCGCAAACTGCCGGAGGGCCAAGGCGCCGAGTCCTATCTGCTCAACGCCCGCGGACACGTGCTCGCGCACGTGCTCGTGTTTTGCCGGCCGGGGTCTTTGCTGATCGAGACCGTGCCGGGCCAAGGCCCGCGGCTGGCCGAGCATTTGGACCGCTACCACATTCGCGAGGACGTGGTCGTCACCGACCGCAGCGGCGATTGGGCCGAACTGCTGGTCGCCGGCGAGCAGGCCCCGGCCTGGCTGGCAGCGCTCGTCAAGGCCGAACTGCCCAGCGAGCCGTTGGCACACGTCGACATCGCGCTGGGCGATATTCCGCTCTCGGTGCGGCGGGTGGCCTGGACCGCGGCCGGCGGTTTTTTGATCAGTGCTCCGGCCGAGCACGCGGAGCGCTTATGGCGAGCACTGCGCGATGCGGGCGCTCGGCCCTGCGGCTTCGACGCCCTGGAAGCGGCGCGGCTCGAAGCCGGCACGCCCTGGTACGGCCACGACATCAACGATAAAAATCTGCCGCAGGAAGTCGGCCGCGACGCGCTGGCCATCAGCTTTGTCAAAGGCTGCTACATCGGCCAGGAAACCGTGGCCCGCATTGACGCTCTCGGGCATGTGAACAAGCTGCTCGTCGGCGTCCACTTTCCCAATGCCGACCGCGCCCCCGACCCCGGCACCGACCTCACCGCCGCCGGCCAGTCCGTCGGCCAAGTCACTTCCGCTGCGATTTCGCCCAAGCTCGGCCACCCGCTCGCGCTAGCCTACGTGCGCCGCGGCCATCACGAGCCCGGCACCCGGCTCGACAGCCCTCACGGCCCGGCCGAAGTGATTTCCCTGCCGCTCTAGCGACCGTCGATCGAGCGAGCACGAGCTTGCCGGTGCGCTGGCGGCGATGCGGCTTTTCCGGATGGCACGCTACGCCGATAAGGATCGACCGAAAAATAACTTCCGTTTTTCCCGGCCCCTCACCCTGCCCTCTCCCACAAGGGGAGAGGGGTTGCGGAGAAGTTATTTTTCGGTCGCTCCTAACCCGTTTTTTCCGTAGTGCCGGCTGTTTCAGCCGCCGGCAAACAGATGCTCGCCCATCGCCAGCGGGCCGTGGTATGATCCAGGCAGTGGAATACAGCCGGTTGTGGCAGATGGCTGAATCGTCGCCGCGGCCGGCAGTGGCGGACCTTGTGCATCGCAGCCCGGTGGCTCGCAGAGCATGACCCAATCCAGCGCACAGGAAGAACTGATTCAGCGGCTCGTTCACGAGTTCGTCAGCCGCACCCGCGACGGCGAATCCGTAACGCCGGCCGAATATGCCCAGCGCTATCCGGAGGTCGCCGACGACCTGCTGCGGGCTTTGCCGGCCGCGGCCGAAAGCTACCACAACCTGGGCCTCACGGGCGTGCATTCCGACGTGCAGTTGGCTCCCGAAACGAAGTGCCCGCAGCGGTTGGGCGATTTTCGCATTCTGCGTCAAATCGGCCGGGGCGGCATGGGCGTGGTCTACGAAGCCGAGCAGGAATCGCTCGGGCGGCGTGTGGCGCTCAAAGTGCTGCTCGGCGGCCCGATGCTCGACGCCCGGCAGTTGGCCCGTTTCAAACGCGAGGCCCAAGCGGCCGCCCGGCTGCACCATACCAACATCGTGCCGGTGTTCGGCGTGGGCGAAAGCGACGGCTTGCACTACTACGTGATGCAGTACATCGACGGCCGCGGCCTGGAGCAGGTGCTGGCCGACCTGCGGATGCAGCAAACGCACGACCGCGAGCCGCGGCTCTCAATCAATCCGCCGGTGCCGCCGCATGCCGGGCCCGAAGACGTGACGGCCGTCGATCCGCAGTTAACCCCCAACGATTTCGGCCACACCGCAACGCGCTTGGCTTCGCCCACCGAGCGCATCGAACTGCCCAGTGCCGACACCTCGGCCGACGTCGAAAAGAGCGTGGTGCGCAAATCGCGCGCCAATACGGCCCTGGAACTGCATGGGCCGCAGACGGGCCACAGCTATTGGCGCAACGTGGCCCGCGTGGGCGTGCAAGTGGCCGAGGCGCTGGCCTACGCGCATGCGCACGGGATTCTGCACCGCGACATCAAACCGGCCAACCTGCTGCTGGATACCGGCGGCACGGTCTGGGTCACCGATTTTGGGCTGGCCAAGGCCAGCGAGCAGGACAACCTGACGAACACCGGCGACCTGGTCGGCACGCTGCGCTACATGGCGCCGGAATCGTTCTTCGGCGCGATCGACGCGCGGACCGATATCTACGCCCTGGGCCTGACGCTGTTCGAGTTGATCGCCCTGCGGCCGGCATTCGACGCCGACGACCGCACCAGCCTGGTGCGGCA
>DATCFX010001187.1:0-1981 GCA_036509275.1 Pirellulales bacterium
AGTTCCCCGGGCTGAACCTGAGCCTCGAAGTCCTCGCCGGCCAGGCCACGCGCATCCGGCACGACACGCGCGCAGCGCGGCCGCTGCTGGAAGTGCAAGTGGTGGAAGCGGCCGACAGCGTGGCCTACGACACGCACGATGCCGACGACGCCCTGGAACTGGGCCTGCTGACGCTCGAGCAACTGTCCGAAACCGCGCTGTGGCGCGAAGCGGCCCAGCGCGTCGGCGCACGCTATGCCGCGCTGACGGGACCCGAGCTGAAGCGCGCCTTGCTGCACGAGCTGATCGACTGGCAAGTCGGCGATTTGCTAGAGCAGTCCCGGTTGAACATCCAGCACTGCGGCTTGACTTGCGCCGACGACGTGCGGCGCTCGGACCTGGTGGTCAAAGCCAGCGGCGAGTTGGCGGCAAAAAAAATCGAACTCGAGCGGTTCCTGCACCAGCGGGTCTATCGCCATCCGCAAGTGCTGACACAGCGCGAGCTGGCCCAACACGAACTGCGCGAGTTGTTCGCCGGCTATTGCGCCCGGCCGGAGTTGATGCCCGATCGCTTCGGCCAGCGGATCGCCGACTACGGCCTGGCACGCACGGTCGCGGACTATCTGGCCGGCATGACCGACCGCTTTGCGCGGCACGAATACGCCCGACTGTTTACCGGCCGGGCAACAACATAAAGCCGCGACCATTGGTCGCGCCCGCCCGGCGGTGCGGCGCCCCGCGACCAGCGGTCGCGGCTTTGTGCCAGGTTTGGCACGCTTTTGGCTCAGCATCGGCCGTGCGCGCTTGCTTCAACACAATCCATTCGGGGAGTACCGATCCATGCGAACGTTTCAATGGATGATCCTGGTCGCGTCGTTGGGCGTGTCCGTCGTGGGGCTCGCCGTAGTGCGGGCGCAACAGCCGCCGCCGCAACAGCCGGACGGCACGTTTGGGCAACGGGTGGGCACGCGCGTGGGCGACGCCCTTGATCGGGTGGAGCAAGGTGCGGCCACTGCCGAAGCGGCCGTGCAACAGGGCTTTGCCAGTGCCCGGGCCAAAGTGGATCAACTGGGTATCGAGGGTCGCGTGTATGGCCGCCTGCGATGGGACAAGGGTTTGGCGCACTCGACGCTCACGGTGCAAGCATCCGACCAGGTGGTCACGCTCGTGGGAACGGTGCCCGACCAGGCCGCGCGGACCAAAGCCATTGCGCTGGCCCAGGATACCGTGGGTGTCAGCAAGGTCATCGATCAATTGTCGCTGGCCAGCCAGCCGCACTAAACACTCCGATCTGACCGGCCGGTGAGCTATAATCGGACCAGCGGTCTCTTTTACGAACGGGGCTCCTGGTAGCCGATGATAGCGCCTCTCGAACCCACGCTGCCGCAATCGCCCGAGGAGTTGGCGCGCTCCAAGGAACGTAGCCTGGCCCACGCTCAGCCCCCCCTGGAAGTGCCCGGCTACGAGTCCGAGCGATTTCTGGGCGCCGGGGCCTATGGCGAAGTGTGGGTGGCCCGCGACCGCAACACCGGCCGCCGCGTGGCCATCAAGTATTACACGCACCGCGGCGGACTGGACTGGTCGCTGTTGTCGCGCGAGGTCGAGAAGCTGTCGTTTCTGTTTGGCGACCGCTACGTCGTGCAACTGTTCGGCGTGGGCTGGGAGGCGGAGCCCCCCTATTACGTGATGGAATACCTCGATCACGGCTCGCTGGCCGACCGGCTCAATCAGGGCCCGCTGCCGGTGGCCGAAGCCGTGAGCCTGTTTCGCGAAATCGCCGTGGGCTTGGTCCACGCGCACGGCAAGGGCGTGCTGCACTGCGACCTGAAGCCGGCCAACGTGCTCTTGGACCAGGACAACCATCCGCGCCTGGCCGACTTTGGCCAATCGCGCATGAGCAACGAACAACGCCCGGCCCTGGGCACGCTGTTTTACATGGCGCCCGAGCAGGCCAACCTGCATGCCGCGCCCGACGCCCGCTGGGACGTGTACGGGCTAGGCG
>DATCFX010001188.1:0-2673 GCA_036509275.1 Pirellulales bacterium
ACCGACACCGTGCAAGAGCTGGCCGCCCAGCAGGTGCTCGACTCCACCGCGGTCGCCGTCACCGTCAACAGCACCGGCCTGTGGGACTTATCCGCCATCGCGACGGCCAACCTCACCAGTGAATCTCAGACGATCACCATCAGCGGCAGCCCCACCGGCGGCACGTTCACGCTCACCTACAATGGCCAGACCACCGGCTCCATCGCCTACAATGCTCCGGCCAATAGCGGCACTGGCAACGTGCAGGCGGCTTTGGCCGCCTTGACGAACATCGGCAGCGGCAATATCTCGGTCAGCGGCAACGCGGGCGGCCCCTATACGGTGGAATTCCAAGGCACCCTGGCGGGAACGAACACCAGCCAGATGACGGCGGCGGCCAGCCTCACCGGCGGCTCGGCGCCAATGGTCGGTGTCGTCACCGCGCAGGCCGGCGGCATTGGCCAGGCCATTTCCGGCCCTGCGGCCACAACCGGCAACACGAATGCTCTGACGCTCGTCGTCGGCCAGACGCAAAGCGCAACCATCAACGCCGGCGCAACCATCCTCGCGCTGGACGGCGTTAACAATAGCAACGGCGTCTACACTGCCGGCGGAGTCCTGGTCAACACCCGGCCGGGAATTACGGCCGGCGTGGCCGCCGCGATCAACGGCAATTTGGCCCTGACCTATGGCACGGCAGCTACCCGCGTGTTCACCGTCAACGCCAGCCCGGCCGTAAACGACCTGGTGATTTCCGCCAACATCGTCGATGGTGCGCAGCCCGGCAATTTCGCCTTCCTGGGCGAAGGGCCTGCGCAGCTCGTGCTTTCGGGCAACAACTCCTACAGTGGACTGACCACGGTCGAAGGATTCGCCGGCCCGACCACGGGCAGCAGCGGCGTGCTCGTCGCCGCGAGCAACACGGCGCTGGGCACGCCGATCACCAATGCCTTGCAGACATTGAGCTATACCGGCGCCACGGGCGGCAGTTTTGCACTCACGCTGGGCGGCCGTACGACCGCTATGATTCCGTACAACGCCTCGGCTGCCGTCGTGCAAGGTGCTTTGGCCGCGCTGACCGGTATCGGCGCCGGCAATGTAGCGGTAGCTAGCACCGGGCCCGGCAATTACACCATCATGTTCCAAGGCACGCTGGCCGGCATTGCCGAATCGGCCATGACCGTGGTTAATTTGCTCGTAGGCAGCTCGACCCCCACGGTCACGGTCGTTGTGGCCGGCGGCGGCGGTACCGTCGTCTCCAACGGTCCAAGTCTCGAGCTGCAGGGCGGCGTCACGATCACGGGCGAGCCGTTGTCGCTGGGCGGGGTCGGCCCGGTGAACACAGCCAGTACGGCCGCCGGGACCGTCAACACCGGCAGCGGCACCCTGCGCAGCACCGGCGGCACGAATACCTGGACTGGCAACATCAGCCTCCTTGCCAGCACCAGTTCCATCGATGTCGACGCCGGCCAGTTAGTTCTCAGTGGCGTCATCAGCGGTATTGCCGGCTCGGTGGCCAAGGTCGGCGGCGGCACGCTCGTTTACAGCGGGACCAGCGGCAACACCTACACCGGTATCACGTACCTCAATGCCGGCACGCTGATCGTCGACAAGAGCGTGGGCGCGGCGATCGCCGGCTCCGTGCAGGTGGGCGACAACGTCGGCGGCGCCGATGCCGACGTGCTGCAATACGGCCCCGGCGCGACGACCACCGAAGTCGCTTCGACGATCAATGTCGAAAGCTCAGGCAAGCTCGATCTGGCCACCAACGGCGCCTCGGCCGCTAATACGCTGGTCACCATCGTCGGGCCCAATAGTAGCGCGGACGTCGTTACCGGCACGGGCGCGTACACCGGCAGCTTGATTTACAATATCGCGCTGGCCGGCACTTCGGCCGCGAGCCCGGCGGCAAGCATTTCCGGCAACCTGCTGACCACGTTCCTGCGCACGATTACCGTCGATCGTAGCGGCGCCGCCGACGATTTGAATATCTCGGCCGTGATCAGCGGCGGTACGGTCGCCAAGGCCGGCTGGGGGACCCTGGACCTTTCCAATACCAACTCGGACAGCAGCACCACGCTCGATGCCAACTCCGGCACGCTGGTGGTCCTAGCCAACGGGGCCCTGGGGGCAGCCGGCGGCGTTACGATTGTCAATGCCGGCTCGACGCTGGCTTTCCGCGGCGGAGTGAATTACTCGACCAGTGAGTCGATCACCATCTACGGCAGCGGCGTCACGGCCACCGGCGCGGCGACGCACAACGGCGCGATCGACAACCTGGGCGGGGCCAACAGCTTCGCCGGCACCGTCACCCTGGGCTCGGCCAGTTCGATCGGCGTGACTGCCGGCTCGCTGGCCATCAGCGGGGCCATCAGCGGCGCGTTCGCGCTCACGGTCAACGGCTTCGGCACGCTCATCACCACCGGCGGCAGTACCGTCATCAGCACCACCGTCAACAACGCCACGCTGGCCGGCACCGGGACCGACACGGGGCCCGTCACGCTGGTCACCGCCGGCGCGCTGCTGCCGGGCACCGGCTCGGCGCCCGGCATCCTCGATACCAGCTCGCTCACGCTCGATGCGACGGGTGCTTTCGGCGTCATGCTCGATGGCAGCACGGCCGGCAGCGGCTACAGCCAGGAGAACGTTGCCGGAAGCGTCAATCTGGCCTTCGCCACGCTCGACGCCTCGCTG
>DATCFX010001189.1:0-12913 GCA_036509275.1 Pirellulales bacterium
CGCCAACACGCCCGAACATCGACAAAGGAACGTTGGCATGGATCTGCGGCCGGTAAAACTGTCACTCACTTCCGGCGGTCAGTTGCTCATCGAGTGGAGCGACGGCCAACGGCGCGTCTATCGGCCGGGCGAGCTGCGCGAGGCTTGCCCCTGCGCCACGTGCCGCGAAAAGCGCAATCTGCCGCCACCGCCGGCCACCATGCTGCCGGTGCTCTCGGCCGCCGAGACCCGGCCCACGGCCATTCTGGAAATGAAGCCCGTCGGGCATTACGCCTATGGCATCCATTTCAGCGACGGCCACGACACCGGCATTTACACCTTCGAAGTCCTGCGCGGACTAGGCACGGCCGAAACTGGTTGATGGGATGCGGTCAATGCAGTCCGCTTCGAGAAAGTTGCACCGTCGTTGCCACGCCTCGATAATGGCGGGAGCATCGTTCGGCAGGAAAGGCAGGGTCTATGGCGCGGCTAGTGAGCGTGCGGTGGATCGCGCTGGGGGCTCTGACGGGCTCGTTGGCGCTGGCGGCCGGGCAAGCCTGTGCGCAAGTTCAACCGCCGCCAGCCACGGCCCAGGTCACGTCCCCGCAACGGGCGGCGAAGCTAGCCGAGAGCAAGCGGCTGTCGAAAGCAGCGGGCGAACTGCGCGCCGCCGGCAAATTTGACGAAGCGCTCCAGCGGCTGGCACGCAGCATCGCGATCCAAAGGGAACTGTTTGGCCCGGGCAGCGAGGGCGAGGCGGAAGCTTGCGAGCAGACGGCCTTGAACGAGCTCGACCTCGAGCACTGGGCGGCGGCCGGCTCGGCCGCGGCCGAAGCTTTGGCAGCGCGCCAGCGCCTGCATGGCCCCAACGATTGGCGCACGATCGACGCCCGGCTTTTGGCCGCTGACGTCGCGCGCTGGGAAAAGCTCTCCGGCAACGAGCGCCGTCAATTGGCCGAGTCCGACCGGCTGCTCGCCGAAGCGGATCAGCTCCAGCAACAAGGCAAATATCGCCAGGCGCTTGCGCCGGTCGAGCGGTCATTGGCCTTGCGCCGGCAAGTGCTCGGCGAAGATCATCGCTCGACGGGCGACGCCTGGGGTGGGCTCGGCTTTTTACACCACATGATTTGCGACGTCGAAAACGCGGAAGCCGCCTATCAGCACGCCCTACAAATCCGCAGGCAAGCCCTGGGCGAAACGCATCCCGACCATGCCAGGAGCCTGAACAACCTGGCCGCGCTCTACCGCCTCATGGGCGATTACGCCCGGGCCGAACCGCTTTATCGGCGGGCGTTGGAAATTCGCAAGCAAGCCCTGGGCGAAACCCATCCCGATTACGCCACAACCCTGAACAACCTGGCCGCACTGTACTACAGCCTGGGCGACTATGCCCGGGCCGAGCCGCCTTATCGGCAGGCATTGGAAATCCAGAAGCAAGCCCTGGGCGAAACCCACCCGGAATACGCTTCGAGCCTGAACAACCTGGCCGTGCTGTATAAAAGCATGGGCGATTACGCCCGGGCTGAGCCGCTCTATCGGCAGGCGTTGGAAATTCGCAAGCAAGGCCTGGGCGAAAAGCATCCCGATTACGCCAGGGCCCTGAATGATCTGGCCGCGTTGTATCGCGACATGGGCAACTACGCGCGGGCCGAGCCACTTTATCGGCAGGCTGTCGAAGTCTATAAGCAGGCCCTGGGCGAAAGTCATCCCGATTACGCCGCGAGCCTGAGCAGCCTGGCCCTCCTGTACGACAGGATGGGCGACTACGCCCGGGCCGAGCCACTTTTTCGGCGGACATTGAAAATCGACGAGCAGGCCCTGGGTGGAAAGAACCCCTATTTTGCCACGGACCTGAATAGTCTGGCCGTGCTGTACTCCCAAATGGGCGACTACGCCCAGGCCGAGCCGCTCTTTCGGCAGGCGTTGGAAATTCGCAAGCAAGCCCTGGGCGAAACCCATCCCGATTACGCCACAACCCTGAACGACCTGGCCGGGCTGTATCGCAGCAGGGGCGACTACGCGCGGGCCGAGCCACTTTATCGGCAGGCTGTCGAAGTCTATAAGCAGGCCCTGGGCGAAAAGCATCCCACTTACGCCACGAGCCTGAACAACCTGGCCTCGCTGTACTTCAACATGGGCGACTATGCCCGCGCCGGGCCGCTTCATCGGCAGGCAATGGCCATTCGCGCGCAAGCCCTGGGCGAAACGCATCCCGACTACGCCTCGGACTTGGTTAATGTGGCGCTGGTCGAGCTCGCTTCGCGCCACCCGGCGGTGGCGGAAAAGTTGCTGCGGCAAGCGGTCGAGATCCAGCGCAAAAGTCTCGATCTGGCCGCCGCCGTACAATCCGAACAGCAGCAGTTGGCCATGTTACGCCAGTTGAGATTCTATCTCGACGATTATCTCAGCGGGGCGCTGGCCGCGGGCGTCGAACCGGGCAAAGTGTATCTCGAAGTCGCCGCCTGGAAAGGAAGCGTCTCGGCCCAGCAGCAGTTGCTCCGCGCGCGCCAGCGGGCATTGGCCGGCGGTCCCGACTCGCGGCTCGGCCGGCTGTTCGCCCAACTCGACGGCGACACTCGCCGGCTGGCCAACTTGATGCGCCGCACGCCCCAGCCGGGCGAAGAAGCAAAACTGCGCCTCGAGCGAGCCGGGCTGACCGAAACCGTCAACACGCTCCAGCAGCAGCTTTCGCGGCTCGACGCCGACTTTCACCGCGTCTGGGCCGAAAGAGAAATCTCGTCCGAAGAATTGTCCCGAGCCCTGCCGCCTGGGACGGCGCTGGTCGACCTGCTCGAATACGATCATTTCATTCCGCTGGCAGAAAAGGGCAAAAAACACTCCGCGCAGCGGCGCGTGATCGCGTTCGTGCTCCGCCGCGACCAGCCAGTGGCCTGCGTCGAGTTGGGAGCCAGCGATTCCATCCATGCGCTGGTGGCAACCTGGCGGCCCGGCTTCGGAACGCTGCCGGCCCCGGACGGCGAGCAGCCGGGGCCCGAATTGCGCCGGCGCGTGTGGCAGCCGCTGGAAAAACACCTGGCCGGCGCCCAGACCGTGCTCATCTCGCCCGACGGCGCGCTGGCCGAGTTGCCTTGGGGCGCGCTGCCCGGCGATACTGCCGGCAAGTACTTAATTGAAGAGCGGGCCATCGCCGTCATCGCCATTCCGCAATTGCTGCCTGAACTGACTAAATCGCCCGCGCATTCCGGCCCGCCGGCGACGCTGCTGGTGGCCGGCGATATCGACTACGGCGGCAATCCAGGCGCGCCGACGGCTCTGGCCGCGCGTTCGGTGGCCGCGCGGCGCAACGGGCAGCTCGAATTCAAACGGCTCGACAGCGCCCAGGCCGAGCTGGCATCGATCTGCGACTGGTACCAATCCTCGACCAGCACGGGCCGGGTCGATCTTCTCCACCGCCAGCAAGCGACTGAGGCCGCATTCCGCAACCAGGCTCCCAACAATTCCTGGCTGCACCTGATCACGCATGGGTTCTTTGCCGGCGCCGGGGGGTCGAAATCCTCCGAGCCGGTCGATCCGGGGCTGCTCTGCGGCCTGGCGTTTGCTGGCGCCAATACACCGCCGGCCGAAGGCCAGGACGATGGAATTCTGACGGCCCTGGAAGTCTCGTCGCTGGATTTGTCGAAAGTCGACGCGGTGGTGCTTTCGGCATGCGAGACGGGCTTGGGGCGTTCGGCCGGCGGCGAAGGGCTGTTGGGGTTGCAACGCGCGTTCCAGGTGGCCGGGGCCAAAACGGTCGTGGCGAGCTTGTGGAAAGTGCCCGACGCGGCTACCGGCCGGCTGATGCAGCGCTACTACGAAAACATGTGGGGCCGCAAGCTGGGAAAACTGGCCGCGCTGCGCGAAGCGCAGCTCTTCATGCTCCGCGACCAAGGCAATCCCGATCAGGGCAATCGCAAACCGGGCAATCGCGGGCTCGCCACCGACGACCGCCAGCCGGCCGGCAGCGGCGGCCTGCCGCCTTTTTATTGGGCCGCGTTTGTACTCTCGGGCGATTGGCGATAAGGGGGCGATGCGAGCAGGAGAGCCGGGAGCGTGTCGACATAATGCGCCACGCGGCGCGGCGGGGGGGCCTCGCCCTTCCGGTTTGAAAGCACGCGCTAAAGAGTGTTGCGAAACGGTACGGCCGCGCGATAGATTAAGCGGCGTCGACCATTGATCCAAACGCGCTTCACAGGTAGTGAGGGATGGCATGCTTTCCGCTTTTGGCGGCACGGTGTTGATCACGATCATCGTGATCCTCGTCACGGGGGTCGTCGCCCGGGTAACTCTGGGCGAGTAAGGATCGACCGAAAAATAACTTCCGGTTTTCCCGGCCCCTCACCCTGCCCTCTCCCGCAAGGGGAGAGGAGTTGCGGAGAAGTTATTTTTCGGTCGATCCTAACTGCGACCAGCGCGCCAGGACTCTTCACGTCCCAGTCGCGGGCGGGCGCCAGGGGTTGTGCCAGTCGCCCCAGCGCTCGAGATAGAGGGCATACGCCCGGCGCTCGCCGGAGCGGGCCAGCAGCCAGCTCTTGGTCGTGTCGATAATGCCCTGCTCCTGGTCCAGCGAGAGTTTTCCTAACAACACCTGGCTCCGCAGAAACACGAAGTACGTGTCCAGCGCGTCGCAGCGGCAGTACTCGTTGATCTCGTCGATCCGGCCGGCATTGTAGAGGTCCTGGACCATGTGGCCTTGGATGTCCATCTTGCCGGGCTTGCCCAGCAGGTTGGCCGCCAGGTTCAGTCCGCCGGTAAAGCGCGTCGAGCCGAAATTGGTGAGCACTTCTTGCAGATCGAAATGCGCTTCGAGATTGAAGCGATTGCGGGCCTGCTCGAAACTTTTGGCCGCCAGATTGAACCAACCGGGAATGCTCAAGCCGTAGCGGAAGGCGGCCAGCTCCAGCAGCGGGATATCGAAAGTGCGGCCGTTGAAGCTCACCAGGGTCGGCCGGCCATAGCGCTCCCAGCCACGCCAAAAGTGCTCGGTGATAATGTGCGGCCGATACTGCGGGTCGTCGAGCGTGACCAGGTCTTGCAGTTGCAGGTCGCTGCCGACCTTGGCGATGGCCACCGACACGGGCAATTGAAATGTGTAGGGAATGAAGTCGCTCTCGTATTTGTCCATCAACTCCTGGCGATAGCGGCTGACCGCGTCGTCCCCGGACTCGCCGGGATAGCGGATGCGGGCCACCAGCTCGGGATCGGCCACGCTTTCGATGTCAAACACCAGGTATCGCACGGCGGATGCCATGGCAGCAGCTCCGTTGAGCACTTGTCGGCCAGTTGCTTCGGCTGTACACCGTAGCAAATCGACCGGCCAATTGCGAACGGGCCAGCGGCCCATAAATGAGCCGGCTAATTACGGACCCGACAAACCGATAACCCGAGTTCGCTGGCATGCAACCCGCGATTGATTCCGAGCGTTTGCTCGCCCGATTTTTGCGTTATGTGCAGATCGATACGACCGCTTCGCCCGAGGCGGCGACGTATCCCAGTTCGGCCGGGCAGTGGGAGCTGGGGAGGCTGCTGGTCGGCGAATTGCAAGCGCTCGGCCTGACCGACGCGAGCCAGAGCGAGCACGCGATCGTCATGGCCACGCTGCCGGCGACCAGCCAGCGGCCGCTGCCGACCATCGCCTGGACCGCGCACCTGGACACGTCGCCCGAGACCAGCGGATCAGGGGTGCGGCCGCAGGTGTGGCGTGGCTACGACGGCGGCGACCTGCTGCTGCCGGGCCGGCCGGATTGCCACATACGTCGCGACGAGAATCCGGAACTTGCCGACTGCCTTGGCCATACGCTGGTCACCAGCGACGGCACCACGCTGCTGGGTGCCGACGATAAAAGCGGCATTGCCGCCATCATGGAAGCGGCCGCGGTTTTAATTGAGCATCCCGAAATCGAGCATGGGCCGGTCCGCATCTGCTTTACTTGCGACGAAGAGATCGGCCACGGCGTCGATCACGTCGACCTGGCGAAGCTGGCCGCCGTGTGCTGCTACACGCTCGATGGCTCGGCGGCCGACCAGATCGACGTCGAGACTTTTTCGGCCGACCTGGCGACTGTCACCGTTCGCGGCGTCAACATTCATCCCTCGATCGCCAAGGGCCGGATGGTGAACGCCGTGCGCGTGGCGGCCGAGTTTGTCGCCGGCCTGCCGCGCGTGCGGCTCGCGCCGGAAACGACGGAAGACCGGCAAGGATTCTTGCATCCTTACGACCTGGCCGGCGGCGTGGCCGAGGTGACGATTCGGATTCTGCTGCGAGACTTTCAGACGGAGCAACTCCGCGTATATGCCGACCGCTTGCGGCGGCACGCTTTGGCGGTGGCCGCGATGTTTCCCGGCTCGGCCATCGACGTGGCCGTGAGCAGCCAATACCGCAACATGGCCGCGGGCCTGGCGTGCGAACCGCGGGCGGTCGAATACGCCCAACAGGCGCTCCAGCGGCTGGGCCGCACGGCCCGGCTGGGCGTGATTCGCGGCGGGACCGACGGTTCGCGGTTCACCGAGTTGGGGCTGCCCACGCCGAACCTTGCGACCGGCGAACACAATCCGCACTCACCGCTGGAATGGACCAGCGTCGAGGAAATGGCGAGCGCGGCGGCGTGGCTCGTGGCGATTGCCGAGCGCTGGGCCGAGGGGTGAAGGGGAACGCGGAATGATGAATGAAAGTCATTCCAAGTCTCTATCTGAAAACTAGGAGAGGAACACTAATCTTCACTAATCCTCGCTAAGGATCGAACGAAGAATAACTTCGGTTTTTAACGCCCCTCACCCTGCCCTCTCCCGCACGGGGCAAGGGGGTTGCGGAGAAGTTATTTTTCGTTCGATCCTAATTCCGATCAGTGTCGATTAGCGCTGATTAGTGTTCCTGCATTGAAAGCACAAAACGTAGAACTACTGACTGCAGGAGTTGCTTCGTCGGCGAGCCCCTTGGCGTCAGCCTGACGAGTTCCGGCGAAACTGAGAAAGCCGCTCGAAAGAATGCCGCTAGCGGCTGCTAGCGGTTGCGACTGCGGGGTTTGCGGCGGATTTTCGGCAGTCGCACCGGAAATTCCCGCCGTGCCTTCAACCCGGCGTATCGTCCTAGCCGAGAAAACCCGAGCAGGCAAAGCCCCCGGTCAGCGCCGATCGTGCAAGTTCGCAACGGTCGGATTGGCCCTGGCGGCCGGGGACGCTCGCCTGCCGCGGAGTTTGTTTTGCGCATGATGCGCGTCGGGCTTTAGGAACCTCGCCGTGTTGCGGCTCTCGATTGTGATTCCGGCGTTGGGTGATCACGCGGCCCTGGAAAGTGGCCTGGTCTCGGTGCTGGAGCACCGGCCACCGGCGAGCGAAGTGCTCGTCGTGTTCAATAGCGAGTACGCCGACCCGTATCATTTGCGCGACGAGATCCGCTTCATCGAAGCGCCCGCCGGCGCGGGGCCGCTGGAATGCCTGGCGGCCGGTTCGCGGGCGGCCCGGGGCGAGATCGTGCATGTGCTCGCCGCCGGACTCGAAGTCCGGCCTGGTTGGGCGGAGCACGCCTTGGCGCCGCTGGCCGATCCGGCCGTGGCCTGCGTCTCGCCCTTGCTGATTGACCAGGCATCGCCGGACGAAACGGTCGTGGCCGGCGGCTGGGGATATCGTCGGGGCGGCCGGGCCTACCCGCTCGCCGCGGGCTTGCCGGCTGACGAGGTCGCTGGGTTGCCGCTGGTGGGGCCGACGCGTCTGGCCGGTTTCTATCAGCGGCAGGCACTGGCGCCTTTGGCCGCGCTCGCAGGGCTGGGCATCGGCGACGAGTTGGCGTTTGTGGCCCTGGGCTTGCACCTGCAAGCGGCCGGTTATCGCGCGAGCCTCGCGCCCGAGTCGCGCATCGGCGTGCCCTCGGCCTGCCTGGAGGCCGCGGAAAGCGGCTTTCGACAGGGCTTGCACCAGGAGTGCTTATTCTGGCGCTCGGCCGGTTTGACAGGCTGGGCCGGCTCGCTGGTCGCGCATGCTGCGCTCGTGGCCGCCGAGTTGCCGTCAGCGGTCGTGCGGCCGCGCAATTGGGCCAAGCTGGCGGGACGCGCCGTGGGCCTGACGGCCATGCTCGGCCTGCGGCGGCGGAGCGATCTGCTGTTCGAGCCAGCCGAGCAGCCCCTGCCGATCGACGCCGAAATCCCCGAGCGGCGCACGGACCTGCGGCATGGTGCCATCATGGGCCGCGGGCAGGAACAGAATGCCGGCCGCTCGCTGCGCAGCGCTTAAGGCGCGCGGCCAGCGGCAGCTTGCCGCGCACTAGCCGAAGCCCAGAAATCCTGCCTCACACCCAGAGATTCAATTGCCCGCCGACGATAGGCGGAGGGGCGGGCAAGACCGGCGTGGACGGCAGCGGAAAGGCATAGATGCTCAACAGGTTCACGCCGCCGGCAAAAAATCCGCCGTCGCGCAGCACGCGTTTGTACTGGGTGAGCGACTCGTAGTCGGGCGAGAGCCACACCGCCGGCATGGCGGCGGCCAACGTATCGGCCTTGGCCGCATACTGGCCGAAGACGACCAGAATGCCTACGTGCTCGCTACGTGCTCCGGTTTGTTCGAGCACGTTGATCTGGGCCAGAGCCTGTTCGGCCGTCAGCGTGCGTTCCAACCGCGATGGCGGCCCGACGTGGACCGGCAGCGCACCTGACATCCAATCCGGCTCGTCGACCGGCCCCGGCGAATAATCGGGGGGCGGCGCGCGGCCGGCTCTCCCCGGTGAAACCAGGTAGGGCGGTAGAAACGAATTCCCGCCGATAGGCAGAATTGGCGGCATGGGCTCGGGTGCCGTCGCACGGCGCGGACGGGGCATCCCTGCGACCGTGAGCGCGCGGCGAGAGCCGGGCGCGCGCGGGTCCGTGTGGTGCAA
Source organism: Pirellulales bacterium (assembly GCA_036509275.1). Taxonomy (GTDB): domain Bacteria; phylum Planctomycetota; class Planctomycetia; order Pirellulales; family PNKZ01; genus DATATB01. The sequence goes on from DATCFX010001189.1 coordinate 8,840, forward strand.
GCGAGATAGGAACGCGAAAAGAAAAGATGAACGGAGGCCGAACGGCCTGCCAACTCAACTCTACTATGCCCCGCTGCCGGCGGCGCAGTTTTTTTCTTCGGCCGAGCGCCAAGACCGGCGCTGGCGACGCGTGGCAAGCGGCGGGGCGTTGTGCTATGTTGTGGGCGCTCGTCGGCACAATCGGCGCGTTCGTCGCGGCCGGCAGCCGGTTTGCGGCACGCCAGACGCACGAAAGCTTGCATCCCGACGTGAAGGATCGACCAAAAAATAACTTCCGTTTTTCCCGGCCCCTCACCCGGCCCTCTCCCACGAGGGAAGAGGGGCTTGCGGAGAAGTTATTTTTCGGTCGATCATAAGCGCTTTTACCGCTTGGACTTTTTCGAGGTGGGAACATGACATCCCCGTTGCAATCTCTCGTGGCCAGTGGCACGAAACTCTGGCTGGACTCGATCGATCCTGAACTCGTGGTCAGCAACCGCGCGCTGGGTGCCACCGGCGCCACGAGCAATCCGATTATCGTGGGCGACCTGATCAAAACCGGCCGCTTCGACGGCGACCTCGACCAGTTGATGCAACAGGGCCTCGAGGATCAGGACCTCGCCTGGCAACTGACCGACAAGCTGGTGCGCAATGCCCAGCAGGTGTTTTTGCCCGTCTGGCAGCAGACCGGCGGCAACGATGGTTACGTCAGCTTCGAGTTGGATCCGCTGTTGGAAGATCCGGAGTTGGCCCCGCCGCACGACCAGCGCGTCGAGCGCTACGTCGAGCTGGGCAAAAAATGGTCGGCGGGACACAAGAACCGCATGATCAAGGTCCCCGCCACGCCGGCCGGCCTCGAAGCGCTCGAGCCCTTGGCCGCCGCGGGTCTGACGCTGAACGTGACACTGATCTTTTCGATGGATCAATATCGCGCCGCCCGCGACGCCATCTGGCGCGGTGCCCGCAAGCGGCCGGATCGCAAAACGTTCAAGAGCGTGTACAGCATTTTCGTCTCGCGTTTGGACGTGTACACGGAGAAGGCCGTGCCGCAGCTCTCCCCGGCCGCGCAGGGCCAGGTGGGGATCGTCAACGCCAAGCGGATCTGGATCGAGAATCAGAAATTCTGGCTCGACAAGCAAACGCCGCTACAGCAAGAAATGATCTTCGCCAGCACCGGCACGAAGAAGCCGCAGGATCCGGCCTGGAAATACGTCGAAGCGTTTGCCGGCAGCGACATCGAGACCAATCCGCCGGCCACGAACGAGGCGGTGGAAAAAAGCGGCCGGACGATCACCAGGCACATCGACGAGCTGCCGCCACAAGCCGTGCTCGACGAAATCGACCGCCTGGTCGACATACACCAACTGGAAGAGACCCTGATGCGCGAAGGGCTCGAAAAATTCGCCCATCCGCAGCACGCGTTGTTGGATTTGATTCGTGACAAGCGAGCCGCGCTGACTGCCCGATAGCCAACAGTACGGATGGCATTTTCGAGCGTGCGTCCAGCGCAGCGGCGTACAGCACCACCGGCCGGCGGCGAATTCATGACTTGCCCCGGCCGGTAACGCTAGCGCAGTTTCCTCGTGCTCACCCCATCACACAACCATCGTCCACGAAGGCCTCCGATTCATGCCCATCGATCCTTACGCGCCCTGTCCGGGCGGGTTAGATAAAAAGGTCAAATTCTGCTGCCCCGACCTGGTGCCGGAACTCGAGCGCATTCAACGCATGCTCGAAGGCGATCAGCCGCAGGCCTGCCTGGATCATATCGGCCACTTGGAGGCCAAGTATCCCGGCCGCGCGTGCCTGGAAACGACCAAGGCCTTGTTGCAAGGCCAGCTCGGGCAGGTGCAAGAAGCGCAGCAGACCATCGAACACGTGCTCCAGACCCAGCCCGACAATCCCGTGGCCCTGGCCGAAGCGGCCTTGCTGACCGCCGGGGCCCAGGGAGGCCGCGAAGCGATTCCGCTACTGCAACGTGCGCTGGCCGCCAGTGGGCGGAGCCTCTCGCCGAAAGTTGCCGAGGCATTTCTGGCCCTGGCCGAAACGCTGGCGGCGGAAGGCCACGTGCTGGCCGCACGCGGCCATGTGCTGTGGCTGCTGCGAGTGATTCCCGACCAAAAGGAAGCTACGCAGTTGCTGCTGGCGATCGTGCGGTCGCCGGGGCTGTCACCGCTGTTTAAGATCGATTGGCATCTGGTCCCGCCCCCGCCGGACGTTTCGTGGCGGGCTGAGTTCGAGACCGCCCTGCGACTGGCGCTGGACGGTTTGTGGCTCGACGCCGCGGCGCGCTTCGGAGCCCTGAGCGAGCGGGTCGTCGCCGCGCCCGACTTGTGGCGCAACTTGGCGCTGGTCCGCGGCTGGCTGGCCGACGACAAGGGTGCCGCGGCTGCCTGGCACCGGCTGGCAACGCTGGCCATCGGGTTGGACGATGCGGTCGAGGCCGAAGCACTGGCCTTGGAGTTGGACCCGGAAGCGACAGACGAGACGATCGACGAGCTGTTGCTAACCTACACGATTGCCGACTTCGAACGCGTCGCGGCTGCGCTAGCGGCCAGTCCCCTGGCCATGCCGCAGCCGGTCGAGACGGCTCCGGAAGACGATCAGCCGCCGCCGCGCGCTATCTTCTGGTTGCTCGATCGGCTCGTGCCGTCCGACTCGGGCGGTCTTGCGGTGGACGACATGCCGGTGATCATCGCGCAGGCAGCGCTGTTCGGCCGGCAGACCGACCGCGAAGCGCGGCTCGAAGTCACGATTCTCGCGCCGCACCGGCCACAAGTCGAAGCGGTGCTCGCCCAGGTAACGGCCGATGGCCTGTCGTTGGCCGACGAAAAGCTGGCCGGCCAGGTGCCCCTGTTGGAGCATCTGCTGAGCGTGCGCTGGCGCCCGCCGGACGCAATGTCCTCCGAGGATTTGCATCGTCTGCTGGACGAGCAGCGCCGCCGCGCGGTGCTCGAAAAATGGCCCAACACGCCGATGAAGTTATTCGGCGGACGCACTCCGGCGGCCGTCGCCGGCGACCACTCGCAGCGCGTGCGGTTGCTGGCCAAGATTCTGAACGTGGAACTGGCAATGGATGCCCCCGAGGCGGGCGGCCTGGCCAACGAACTGCGGCAACAGCTCGGTCTGCCGCAAGCGGGCCCCATCGATCCGGCCGACGTGGCGATCGCGGAGCTCCAGCCCACGCGTTTTGCGCGAGTGATCGTCGAAAAGCTTGCCGACGAAGATCTCACAAGCCTGTATCAGCACGCCAGCATCACGTCGATTCGGCCGGCGATCCTCAAGCTTGGCGAAGAGGTCGTGCGGCGGCCGAGCCTGGATGCCACGATCGACAAGTCCGCCGTGTACGGCATGCTGGCCGCCTTGGAGCGCGACCTGCACCGGGCCGTCGAGCGCTTGGATCAGGCCCGCCACGCCGCGCTGGCGGCCGGTCGCTCCTGCGCACGCTGGGACCTCGAAGCTTTCAGCGTGCGGGTTCAGCTCGGTCAGCCCCAGCAAGCCAGCGAACTGCTGGAGCATTTGCAATCGCGGCACGGCAAAGAGCCGGGCGTGCGGCAGGCGTTGGCCCAATTGCTCTACCAGATCGGCGCCATCGGAGCCGATGGCCGCGCCACGCCGATGCCCTCGGGCGTCGAGGCTGGCGGGATTGTGGTGCCCGGCGGCGCGGCGCCCGATGCTGGCGGAATCTGGACCCCCGGCGGCGAATCCGCGGGGGGCAAAGCATCGTCGCTCTGGGTGCCAGGAATGGATTGACGGACATGACTGCCTTCGACCTTGACCGCTGGCACATGGCGCGGGCCTTGGAGCTGGCCCAGCGAGGCCGAGGCGCCGTCGAGCCCAACCCGCTGGTCGGCTGCATCATCGCCCGCGGGGCCGAGACGATCGGCGAAGGCTGGCATCGCCGCTATGGCGGACCGCATGCCGAGATCGAAGCCTTGGCCCTGGCTGGCAGCCGCGCGGCCGGCGCAACGCTGTACGTCACGCTCGAGCCCTGCTCACATCACGGCAAAACCGGCCCGTGCGCCGAAGCCATTATCGCAGCGGGCATCCGCACCGTCGTAGTGGCCTGCAGAGACTCGAACCCGCTCGTTTCAG
>DATCFX010001190.1:0-14161 GCA_036509275.1 Pirellulales bacterium
GAGCCAGCATCGGGCCCGCAATGAGCAAACGAAGGCGGTGGCGATCTCTCGCACCGGCCTCTTCATGGCCGTGTTTTCCGTTCGGCCCATCCCACTAGTCGGTCGTAAGGAGGCATCAAGCGAGGCAGCACGAACGACACCACGACAATGCGGATGACGAGCGTTTCCCACCGAAATGGCGCTCGTCGCCCACCAGCCCTCCGTCGCCGCGTGGCTCGAGGGTGCAGGCGAAACCGGAACACGCGATGGGCGCCCGAGAATGCGGCCAAACGCGCGCCGACGACTTTCTAGGTACTTGGCCCGATCATGCGCTAATTCGCCTTCCATCAGTGCTGTCAAAAGATTGGGCGACACGAGCAGATAGGCGATTCACTTTGATTACGCGGCGTGGCGAGACAGCTTCTTTTACCCGTGATCCAACCATGCTATCTTGCTTCGGATGCGTCGTTATTGGCGGGTCAATTGACCAATGGCGACAGCAACAGGCCGGCGATTGTGCTACCGTGATAATCGCTAAAGTCAAAGGAATCGAGATGCCGAACGAAACGACACGGGGATTCAGGTTGACGGTCTGGCGCCCGTTTCGACCCGGCCGCCCGCTCGCGAGAGAGTCCGGCCCGTCGGCACTATGCGAGTGGCCCATCAACAACGAAACGCCGCTTCACGAAGAGATCTATTCGTGGCAGCCCCAGATCGACATCTGGGCGAGCACCATGGCAAGTGAGCAAACAAATAAGCTTCGGCAGTCGCTGGAAGCGTTTAATCCGTACGCCTCGCCGCATGAGCGGAGCGTTGGGTCGTTGACGGGCGTCCTCGGTGAGCTCGCCCGTGCGATTCAAGAGTCGCCAAATATCTGGGCCGACTGCGAGCAGCAGGTCGAGCACGAAAGCGGCAGGGAGGTGCAGTATAGGACGAACACTATATTGGCGCTGCGCAACCACTTGCTCTGGGTCTATGAAGTATTCAAGAACGTTCCAGGTGCATCAGTTACAATACGATGAATCCACACCTCGGTACCCCACGCGAAGCGACCAATACACTTAGCGCACTGCTCGCCCCGGGCAATGAGCCGGTGCGGCTGTCGGTTCGCGAGGACATATGCTTTCCCGCAGCGAAACATCTCGACCTCGGGACAATTTCGCTGCGGCCTGAGCCGGCAGAATCAGCAAATCCGTCTGATGCGCCCCTGCGGGACGCGATCGACTGCGGATTCTATCAATGGGATCTGCCAGCGTATGAGGACGTCGAAGCAGCGGCGTTCAAGCTGCTCGAAATCTCAGAGGAGCGTCACACAACCCAGCAACAGAAGGCCCGCGAAGCACTCCGCTCGGTCGCGTCTGCGCTCGTTCGCGTTGGTCTGCTTCACCCAGCATTCGACGCCGACGCGGTGGCGAACTTTCCGTTCACCCGGCCGACGACGGTAGTATCGGACACCTCGTCCGTGATTCACGGCGGGCTGGATTTCGTCGTGAGATTCCTTTGCCCGATGGCGCGAGTGAAGCTCCCGGCAATCGTTCATATGGAACTGCTGAATGCCGCGGACGGCTATTTGAAGCATCGGCGGCAGGAACGAACGAAGCTAAAGAAGGGCGAAGCCCTCCTCTCGCACACAATTAGCCAAGGTGGACAGCGAGTGCTCCTGCGGCTGGAACTGCACACAGACACCGAAATCGAACGGACGAGTATTTTTTCCGACCCGCTACGAAATGCATTCCACCCTGATAAGGAGACCGATGCGAACGCACTCAACCTCTCTGCTCCAATTCGGGGATACTGCGACCGGTTAATTTTGGAGGCAGCGCGGCAACACGAGTCGTACGCAAGCCCGGGTCACCCGGTCATAATCATGACGAGCGACCAAGGGTTCGCTCGGATGGCACTGGCCGAGGGGATTCAGCCGTTATTTCACGAGGTGCCCAAGCCGAAGGATGTTTTCGGGAGAACGCTGACCGGGACGGTTTTCAATCCATTCAACGGCGAACTTTACGGCGTCCCACTGGTAAGTCTCTTGTGGGAACTCGCAGTCGCGTTCGGCAGCGCACGGCTCTCGGCGTGCGACGGAAGCCGATACTTTCAGGTCTCCGCAATTGGCGAGACCTTGAGCTGGCAGCCGTTCCACTCGAAAGAAGACCTGCTGTGGTTCGAGTGGTCTGGAGCTAATGCTGGGGTGGGGCCGCCCTCCGCTGGGCCCGACGGCGGGCTACCAGGCGAGCGCCCTAATGGCGGCAAGCGACCCCACCCCACGCACGGCCGCGGTACCGCAAGGCAGTCTGACCACGGCCCCCTTCGCGGGTCGTACAAATTCAGTACCGAATCGATGCTGCGGCTGCTTTGTCAGATTGCGGAACGGTCACAGATCTCCGAGAGCCAAGCATCGGCGATCGCGTCGGTAAAGCTGAACCAATTCGGTGACTATCGCAACTTCCTGCTCGCTGGTGGGCTTGCGCACGCAGAAAACGAAAATCTCGTGAAGACAGACGCGCTGGACCGCCTCTGGGCCGCTGTAAAAACGTATGATTTAGATGGGATCGGGCAAGGCTTCCTCCGCGTGCGGTCGTTTTCGGAATTCGTCGAGTTTCTTAAGTCAAAGCGACCCGCGGCTCAGGACGCAGTACCTGTCAGCTCGCGGGCACTCTCGACGTACATTCAGCTAGCTGAAATCTCAGGACTGGCGGTTCCAATTTACAACGAGGGGATCTTTCATACCCCCCAGAACCCGCCGCCAAGTGATTTCGTTGACTGCGCGATGACCGCATACGAAAAATTGGTGAGAGGGGAGCCGTACGTCCTGACGGGAGCTTGGCTAGAGGCCCTAATCCGTGACAGCGGAATACACCCTGTACGTGCGCGCGACCGCCTGAGCGAGGCACGAGCGGCCGGCCTGATTGAGCGGTTTACGCAAGGTGCAACGCCCGACACCCGGTTTGAGCGGCACGTTTTCCGCATGATCGACCGGTTGCATGGCCAGCCAGAAGTCAAAAGCGTTTTCCTCTACCATGGTGATTTCCTGATTCCGGGTAAGGCGAGCGTAAGCATCCGCCTTGAGAGGAAAACGAAATGAGCTTACGTGACGAGCTGCGGGCGATTTCGGCGAGGCCGGACGATGCTCGTAAACGCAGGTTTCGGAAATTTGGAATCATCGAGAATCCATTTCCCCCAGCCGGGCAGCCCGCAGGGAACCCGCATCACGCTAGCAGCGTAGACTCCGAGGTTACCTCCAGGATAAAGAGCTTCTACCAAGACCGAACGTCGCAAGTGCTGCTAATTGAGGGCATACAGGGTGTCGGAAAAACGAATCTGTTAACCCATTACGAGTCGGAATTGAGGGAGGCGATTGAGGACGAGCCCGCGTACTATGTGATCCGCTACTACATGGATCCGGAGCCGAGTTTTGACGGCATTCTCCGACGACTCTTCCAAGAGTTGGGCACGGCGCATCTGGCGCGCTTTGCGACGGCGCTTGCAGAACTGGAAGCGCGTGAGCGCGACCGAATTATTGAGTCCGCACGCGGCCCGGAGATGCGGATCGTGATCCGGAGCTTGGTTAGAGCGGCAGAAGGCGATGATTTTGTTCTCGGTAACGCCGCGGAAACAGCGTTAGAGTGGCTGACGGGGATGCGGCTACTCAACAAGCATCGCGAGGCGCTCGGCGTACAGTTCCGTCTTGACACCGTCGAGTCGAAGACCCAGGCGCTTCGTGACCTTGTTCACTGTAGTTCTGAGGCCGATGTGCTCAAGGGCGTGTTCTTACTGCTCGACGAATTAGAAAAACAGGACTACTCCGTTTCGAAGATGGTTCTACTTCGATATCTCTCGGCCATTCGGGCGATAATCGACGCATTGCCCGGTTACCTATTTTTGATGATTGCGCTAACACCTGAGGCCCGTAGGCGCTACTACGGAATGCTGCCTGCGTTCCAAGGCCGGCTTCAGACTGTCGTAACGTTAAGTCCCCTGACTAAGACTTCGGAAGCGATTGAGTTGTCGAGGTTCTATTTGGAAGCCGCGAAGAAGAAGGCGGCCGATGCTATGCAAGGGACGAACATTTCCGCGGGTAGCGACGTGTTGCTTCAAGAGCAAGAGGTGCGGGACGTTTTTGAAAGGTGTGCCGACGAGTCTGCTGAGCGCGGTGGCGAGGGGGTAACACAGAGGGACTTCTTGAATGCCCTCCATGAGCAAGCCGTCGCGGTACTCTCGCAGCTCGGGTAGGCAAGCAAGTCGGCGTCTCGGGCGATTCGGTCTGTTCCTGCCATCCGCGCGAGCACCGGGTGTGCCGGGCCGCGCCTTTCCCGAGGATTTTCTTGAAATTGGGCCAGCGGGCTTGTGATAATCCGTGTAGCTGGTTTTGGCCTGAGGCATTCGGGCCTGGCGAAAACTTGTAGTCGATGCCGGACTGAGGGCGGAGCAAGTTCTTCTCCGCAGGTTTTGCAGCCTATCGCTAGCCAAACAAAGGCCCCTCACCCTGACCCTCTCCCGATGGGAGGGGTACTGTGGTTCTCTTCCGTGGAGTCCGAGCCTGGCACCAGTGCCGATCGGTGTGATCCGTGGTTCCGGCTTCTTGCCTTTGCTTTGCGGCTTCTGCGGCCTTCTGTTCAACGCTGCCGTAGCATGGCCTGGCCCCCCTCTGTGCCTCTGTGGTTCTCTTCCGCGGAGTTCGAGCCTGGCACCAATGCCCGTCGGTGTCATCCTTCGCTTCGGCTTCTTGCCCTCCATGCTTTTCGGCCTTTGGGTCCCTCTGTTCAAAGCTTGTATTTTGTGGCCGCGCCTTCTCTGTATCTCTGCTCCTCGGTGGTTCTGTGTCTGGGTGGTTCGCTGCCTGGCTCACTTTCCTCTGCGGCCCTCCAGTTTTCTGTGGTGAACTTTCAGCAATGGTTCTGGCTGACGCGTCGCGCTGGTGGGGCATTTCTGAACGGGGGACTTTTACGCAGTCGAAAATCGCCCCAGGAATTCAATGTTGCCGGTTTTTGCGCACCCCGGGGTGCGGTTAAAAATGCCCTCCCGCCCGCAACCGCCCGCAACTTGTCTTGTTCGGGCGGCGGGCGAGTCCTACATTGGTCGGTGTCCGCACCGCGGAATGGAATCGCGCGTTTGTGTGTCCGTTGAAAGGCGAGAACATCATGGCCAAAAAGAAAACGACTGCCGGCCCCGTGGCCGTCGAAAAGAAGCCGCCCGTCAAGCTTCGCGAGCGAGAGAAAAAGACCCTCGGCGCGATCGAGGCCGGCCTGGCCGATACGGTGCTCACCGCGGCCAAGGGGGGCAAGGATCCGGTGCTCGACATCCCCACCCGGGCACTCTCGAACGTCAAATACAACAAGAGCAAGAAGATCGTCGAGATGGGCCGCGGCAAAACGGCCCGGCAACTGTTCAACCTCTCGCAGGCCAAGAGCTACATGCAAACGCTGCTGGTCGGCAGCGGCTGCAAGCGGCTGATCGAGCAGGGCAAGACCACGAGCTTGCGGGGTATGTACTACATGCTCAAGCACTCGATCGAAGGCACGAAGGAAGAAACTTTTGACGACCAGGGGGAAAGCGACGCGATCATCGAAGACGTGGAAGTCACGCTCAACGCCCTGCGCGAAGAGCTGCACCTGTATGCCAAGAACGCGGGCGGCATGGTCGGCCCCATCACGCTCATCGACAGCGGCGACGAAATCGACTGCTCGCGGCTCGGATCGGGCGGGTACCAAATCCCCTCGATCTGCGAATCGGACGTGCTGCAGTTCAAGAAGGTCGACGCCGATTTCATCCTGCACGTCGAAAAACACACGGTCTGGCAACGCTTCAACGAAGACAAGTTCTGGCAGAAGCACCGCTGCATTCTGACCCACGGAGGCGGCCAGCCGCCGCGCGGCGTTCGCCGGCTGCTGCACCGGCTGCACTACGAAAAAAAGCTGCCCGTCTATTGCCTGCTCGATAACGATCCCTGGGGCTACTACATCTACAGCGTGCTCAAGCAGGGTTCGATCAACCTGGCTTATGAATCGGCCCGCATGGCGATTCCCGAAGCCCGATACCTGGGGCTGCGGTCGCGCGATTTCGACCGCTGCCAGCTCTCCAACAGCGTAAAGATCAACCTGAACGACAACGACATCAAGCGGGCCAAGCAGATCGCCAGCTACCCGTGGTTTGCCGGCAAGGGCGCATGGCAGAAGGAAATCGAGCAGATGCTCGCAAACGGCTTCAAGCTCGAAGTCGAATCGCTGATCAGCAAGGACATCAGCTACGTCACCGAGCAATACGTGCCCGAGCGGCTGGAAGAGGGCAATTACCTGGATTGAGCGACGGCATCGCCAGCCCCCCGCGGGCCTTGTGGGGGCTGGTCCGAGTGCTTTACATTGGAGGGGCCGCCCGCTTCGTTCCTGGTCCTTCGCTTCGAGTCTCGATTGCATGTCACATTCCGACCCTTCGCCGCAAAAGCCTGCGCTCCAAGATCATCTGCCGCCGGTGCAGGCGCCCACCGGCGCGTTCGTCGTGCAATTGTTCGTCGTGCCGGCGGTCATCGTCGGCGTGATTGCGGTGCTGTACGGCCTGTTTTTCTGGTGGGGGCAGGTCCGCAACGACGATGCCGAAAAATACGTCCAGGCCCTGGATCGCGACAACCAGGCCCGCTGGCAGGCCGCCGTGAGCCTGGCCGATGCGCTGCGCGATCCCCGCAATGTCGAGCTGAAACAGAACGCCAAGATCGCCGTCAAGCTGGCCGACGTGCTCGAGCGTGAAATCGCCGCGGGCAGCACCGACAATTCCGACTTGCAGTTGCGCGTTTACTTGTGCCATGCGCTGGGCGAGTTCCAGGTGGCCGACGGCGTGCCGGCCTTGCTGCTGGCCGCCAAGACCCAGCGCGAGCCGGACGAAAAGTACGTGCGGTTCGCTGCGCTCAAGGCGCTGGCCGTGTTCGTGTCGCGCCCCGGAGCCGGCGACCGAGGGCGCGAGCAGATCCTGCCGGTGATGCTCGATGCCTCGCACGATCCCGAGCCGCTGGTGCGCTCGACGGCCGCCTTTGCACTCGGCGCGCTGGGCGGCCCGCAGGCCGTGGCCCGGCTCGAGCGGATGCTGACCGATGCCTCGTCCAACGTGCGCTTCAACGCCGCTACGATGCTGGCCACCCAAGGCCAACTGGCCGCCGTCCCGGTGCTGACGGAAATGCTCGATCCCAAGCTAGCCATCGAAGCCGGCCCGGAAGAGGAAGACGAGCCGGAGCAAGACAACAAGCGGATCGCGGTCATGGTCAATGGCCTGCGTGCGGCGCGCAAGCTGTCTGCCAAGCATCCCGGCGAGCAGCTCAACCGGCTGCGCGACGCGGTCCAGCAGCTCGAGGCTTCGCGTGAGCCGGCCAGCGTGCGGCTCGAGGCCGTAGCGGTGGCCAAAGAAATGGCTGCCGACGCAGCGAGCGAGCCGGCGCACTAACAGCGTCGTCGTGAGGCGGCGTCGTAGCGGACGTTGTAAGACTTCCGACGGTCTTGCGCTTGAGCTTCGGAATTCTCACAAACTCCGCTACCGGGCGCGAATCGCCCAGGCGATCGGGCGCAACCAGCACGACCGCTACTGGCCTCAAAGCCGGCAAAGACGGCAGAATCTCGCCAGCTTCGCTAGCGTTTTCGTGTGGCGAAAGTGCCTCGTCCAACGGCCGAAAATTCTTGAGAATTTTTTCATCGCGCTTAAGGCGTTGCGGCTGCGATACTTCATATTGAGCGCCGCGTGAACTGTGAAACTTTTCTGTTTGCAGTTCGTCGATCTGGACGCCAAATTCTGAAAGAGGCAGCGCTAGAGGCCGCGCGGCGCGAAGCTGGCAAATTGCAGCTTGCACCCGGCCGCGGCGCAAAACGTGCTTCTTGTCGGCGGTTTGATATCCAGGTGTGAAACGGGTGGCCGTAGCAGCCGTGAAAGAGGGAAGTATGAAGATCGCCAGGCGTTTGCTGATTTGCACCGTGTTGGGGTCGTCCTTGTGCTCGAGTTCCTGGTGCGCGGGCGTCAAGGCCCAAGCGCCCTGCTGCGGCCAACAGTGCCAGGAGTATCGGCTGTCGTACAGCACGGTGTACGAGGAGCGGCAGATGACCGCCTACCGGCTCGAGTACGAAACGGCGTACGAAGAGCGACCGGTCACTACGTATCGGCCGGTGCTGGAAACTCAGATGCGCGAGCGGCGCTACACGGTGGCCCGCCCGGTGTTCGAAACGTCCGAGCGTGAAGAACGCTACACCGTCCAACGGCCGATCACGGAAACGCGCATCGAAGACCGCAACTACGATGTGGTGCGCAACGTCTTCGAAACCGCCGAGCGCGAAGAGCGCTACATGGTGGCCCGGCCCGTCTACGAGACCCAGGAGCGCGAAGAGCGAACCATCGTTCAGCGGCCGGTCTGCGAAACGAGCGAACGCGAAGAGCTGTACAACGTGATGGAGCCGGTCACAACCTATCGGGCGATGCAGGTCGATCAGGGCGGCTTCGTCGATCAGACCACTCTGCAACCCGGCGCCGTCTCCCGGCGGCTGGCCTGGCAGTCGTCCGCCTGCGTCGTCGATCCGGCAACTGGCCAGACCGGCTATCAGCGCGGGGGCCTGGCCTGGGTGCCGATGCAAGCGCCGGCCACGTACACCGTGGCCCGGGTCTGGCAGCCGAACGTGGTGACCGTGCAGGTTCCGCAAACCAGCCTGATGCCGCGGACCATGGCCCGCCGCGTGCCCGTCCAGACGGTGCGCATGGCGCAAGAAGAAGTCGTGCGCAGGGTGCCCGTGCAGGTTTGCCGCATGGTGCAGGAAGAGGTCGTGCGCCGCGTGCCGTATACCGTGTGCCGGCAGGTGACCGAGCGTGTGGAGAACAAGGTGCCCGTGCAGGTCTGCCGGATGGTGTGCGAGGAAGTCGTGCGCAAAGTACCTGTCACGACCTGCCGGATTGCGTACGAAGAGCGGATCGAGCAGCAGCCGGTGCAGGTTTGCCGCCAGGTGGCCGTCGCCGGAACGATCCGCATTCCGCGGACAATCGAAAAGAAAATCCCCGTGACCTACACCTATCGTGTTCCGCGGACGATCGTGTGCAAAGTGCCAATCGACGCCTGCGGCAACGACCTGCTGGTGCCGGAAGCCACGATGCCTGTGATTACGCTGCCGCCGACGAGCGTTCCGACGGTGATCATGCCGGCGATTCCCAGCGCGGCGGCGCCGAGCCCCGCGCCGGCCATCCCATCGGCTGCGGCGCCCGCCAATACCGGCGACGCGACCAGCCGGCCGTCGCTGCCGTCGACTTTCCAGACGCCCGAGCCGGTGGATGAGACTGCTGGCGGGCAAACCAACCCGCCGGCTAAAACCAGCGGCTCGGCCCATCCGCCAGCCGGCGGCAGCACCACGCCGCCCGCGGCGGGCAAGAGCCTGTAAAACACGCGGGCTGCCGCCGGGCCTTGAGGATCGACCGAAAAATAACTTCCATTTTTCCCGGCCCCTCACCCTGCCCTCTCCCGCCAGGGGAGAGGGGGTCGCGGAGAAGTTATTTTTCGGTCGATCCCGAGTGGGCTTTTGCTGCCCCCGCTGGTTGACAGTCGCATCGCAGCCCTGGAAACTATCGCGCGGCCGCTTCACTTGCTGCACGCCCTGCGTGGGGACGTCTTGTAGCGCAGGCGGATCTGAAGTTAATTCCCGCGAGGCTTGGATGCCGGACATTTCCAGTTCGCACGATGACGCGCAGGCAGCCACGCTGGCCGGGGCTCGCGTGGTGCTGCTCGGCAAGCTGGCCGGCATGTCGAAGCGCGACGCCCTGCAATTGTTGCGCGCGCAAGGCGCCGTCTGCGTCGATCCCGGCCAGCCCAGCGATCTGATTGTGGTTGGCGAGCAAGAGTTGCTGCTGGACGACGCGCCCGAGTGGTTGAGCCAGCCGGCCAGTTCGGGTGCGGCGCCGGCCGAGGCCATTACCGAAACGCAGCTTTGGCAGCGGCTGGGCCTGGTGGACGCCGAGCGCAACGTCCACCGGCTGTACACGCCGGCCATGCTGGCCGATTTGCTGGGCGTGCCGGTGGCCGTGATCAGGCGTTGGCATCGGCGCGGGTTGATCGTGCCGGCTCGGCAGGTGCGGCGGCTGCCGTACTTCGATTTTCAGGAAGTGGCCACGGCCCGGCGGCTGGCGGAATTGCTGACTTCCGGCGCCAAGCCGGCGGCCATCGAACGGCAGTTGGGGGCGCTCAAACGCTGGTTGCCGGCCATCGCGCGGCCACTGGCGCAGTTGTCGGTGATTGTCGAGGGCCGCGAACTGCTGCTGCGGCAAGGCGACGGCCTGGTCGACGCCGCCGGCCAGTGGCGCTTCGATTTCGAGGCCGAAGATTCACTGCCTGCCGACGCGGCGCCGACCGTGCCGTTTTCGCCTTTGGCTGGCTCACCCGATAATGCTTCGCTGGCGGCGCCGGCTTCGCCCGACGAGCTTTGCCAGTGGGCCGCGGAACTGGAAGAAGCCGGCCAGTTGGACCAGGCTGCCGATGCCTACCGCGCGGCGCTGGTGGCCGGCGGCCCGCGGCCCGAAATCTGTTTCCAACTGGCCGAGTTGCTGTATCGCATGGGCGAAGTGGCAGCCGCCTGCGAGCGCTATTACATGGCGGTCGAGTTGGATGAGGATTACGTCGAGGCGCGGGCCAACCTGGGCTGCGTCCTGGCCGAGCGGGGACGGCCGGAGTTGGCCATCGCCGCCTTCGAGGGTGCCTTGCGCTATCATGGCGACTATCCCGACGCGCACTTTCATTTGGCCCGGCTGCTGGACGAGGCAGGCCAGCACGGCGAGGCCCGTGGACACTGGGAATCGTTTCTACAATTGGCGGCCGACAGCCCCTGGGCCGACACGGCGCGCCAGCGGCTGGCCAGCCAGCCGTAAGGGGCTGGCCACGATCGATTCGAGCGGTGCGGGGGGGCAAAATTCGCCGGCCCGCTCGCCCCATACGCGCGCTGCCCCTGGCATGCTTAACTGCCGATACTGCATGCGTTTACTCGATGCGTCGCGGCCCGCGAGGCTAAGGATCGACCGAAAAATGACTTCCGTTTTTCCCGGCCCCTCACCCTGCCCTCTCCCACAAGGGGCGAGGGGTTGCGGAGAAGTTATTTTTCGGTCGCTCCTAAATCGTCGATGGCCGAGCAGGCCCGGGCGCGGGCCGGGAGCGTCACGCTGGCTCGAACGACGGCGCCGGATTGGCGGGCTGCCGCGCAAAAAAACGTCAGCTTGGTTGCCAGCGGACTGCCGGTTTGATTAAGAACAGGTTAAAATCAACCCGGCGGCGCAAGCACATATCGACCGGCATCTGGTAGAAAGCGCGTCGGCGGGGGCTTTCACTTAGGCTTCGCGGCGCAGCAGTCCATGGATCAGATCCTCTATCAGTACAAGCTGAACCTGACGACATGGATGTACCTATCGTCGCTGCTGACGATCGCCATCTATTTCAAGTTCAGCCGCCTCTGGAGCCTGCGCAATCTCGACCTGCTCGGCTTGATTGCCTTGGCCCCCGGCTTGCTGCTGGTGAGCCTTAAGGGGCAGGCCAACCAGATCGGCTACATCTGGCTGTTCGCCACCGGGGCGTTTTTTCTCGTACGCCTGCTGTTGGATCCGATGCTCGTCCGCAGGCCGCTGCTGGAACCTAACCTGACGGCCGGCGGTCTGACGTTCATCGCCGTGTCGCTGCTGCTGTTCATGCTCGTCAATGTGGTCACCAAGGATCCGCAGGGAAGCGATCTCGACGGTCCGCGGCGGCTGCGGGCTCTCATGGCGCGGCGCGAATCGTCGACCGATACCAGCCTGTCGAAGCTGGGCCCCGGTTATCCGCCACTGCATTTCCTACCCAGCATCCCGATCCGCGTGCTGATGCCGGCCGATCCCCAACTGTCGGAAGAGAGCGGCCGGTACAAGGCCGATCTGGCCACGGCGCGCACCATGGCCATTCTCTCGCACCTGGCCGTCGTGCTGGGCATCGTGCTGATCGGCGTGCGGCATTTCGACAACATTCGCACGGGCATTGCCGCCGCGACGCTCTATCTGCTCTTGCCTTACACGGCCGAAATGACCGGCCGAATCGACCACGTGCTGCCCGCCGCGCTGCTGGTCTGGACCGTCGTCGCCTATCGCCGGCCCTTGATCGCCGGCATGCTGCTGGGGCTATGTACCGGCGTGATTTATTACCCGGTGTTTCTGCTGCCGCTGTGGTGCGGTTTTTACTGGCAGCGCGGGCTGCTGCGTTTCCTGCTGGGGTTTGTCGCCATGCTGGCGGCGCTGGTGGCCAGCCTGGCGTTCATTTCGCGGGATATGAATTCATTTCTGATGCAGGTCAAGATGATGCTCGGCTGGACCAGCTTCTCGCTGGACAGCGGTGCCCAAGGGTTTTGGGCCATGAGCGATTCGATCGGCCCCTACCGCATTCCCGTGCTCGTCGCCTTTGTGGTGATGAGCGCCGGCTTTGCGCTCTGGCCGGCGCAAAAGAACCTGGGCACGCTCTTGAGTTGCTCGGCGGCCGTGATGCTGGGTACGCAGTTCTGGCACGCGCAGTCCGGCGGCCTGTACATGGGCTGGTACCTGCCGCTGCTGCTGTTGACCGTGTTTCGGCCCAATCTCGAAGATCGCGTCGCCGTCACCGCACTGGGCGAAGGCTGGTGGGGCCGCCGCCGCTTCCACGTCGGTCATCACCAGGCGGCGTAGCGGAAGCCCGGACGACGGCCGGCGCGCAGTAGCGGGATTTGTGAGAATTCCGACCAATCGCGCGGGTCCGTCGGAAGTCTCACGACTTCCGCTACGAAATTACCCGCGGCGCGCGTCGAGCATTTTCGAGTGGCGCTGCGTGGCCAGCCAGCGTTTCCAGGCCGCCACGTCGTAGTTGAAGTTGATGTTGGGCGTCAGCAGCACCAGGGCTTCGAGCACCGCGGGATTGTGCAATTGCTGCGTGATGATTTTCGGCCCGCCGCCTCCCGTGCCGAAACCGGCGCCGCCCGACCCGAAGCTCGCGCTGTAGTTGCCCTGTGCCTGCCCGGAGACGACCTTGAACTTGTGCGTCGTGACCAGCGCATCGACCAGCGGCGGAATCGCACTGGGGTCCTTCATCCGGGCCAGGCCGATGGCCGCGCGGTTGACGATCGTATTGTCCTTGTCGCGCAGCTTTTGGATGTAAAAGGCCACGATTTCCGGGCTGGGCGCGTCGTCCAAATGATCCACGCACGTCAGCCGCACCTCGCTGTTGGCGTCCTCCAGCGACAGCGCGGCCAACATATGGACCGCGGCCGGCGAGCCGATGTTCGCCAGCGCGCTGACGAGCAGCAGGCGGACCGACTGCTCGGTTTCGTTGTCCAGTTGCCGTTTGACGGCCGCTACGGCAGACGGGTCGCGAATCTCGAGAATGCACTTCGTGGCTTCGTCGCGGCGGTCGCCGTTCAGCCAATCACGCCAGCGCTTGAGATTCGTGTACCAGGTTTTTTCGGCCAGCTCGCTCTTTCGCAGCTGTTCGAGAATCTCGACCTCCTGCGGCAGCCGCCAGCGGCCCTTGTACTCCACGTAGCCGCGCTCGGTCATCACTTCTGGTTGCGTCTTCCATTGGCCGTCGAACCGGCCGTATCCCAGCGCGCCGCGGGCCGCCGCATGGTCCGAGTCCAACTCGATGACCCGTTTGAGGTGTACCTTGCGAGCCTCGGCCAGATGCTGCTCGCGGCACCATTCGGCCAAGGCCCATTGCCCTGCGGCCGTGTCGGGATACGTCGCGCGAATCTTGTCGTATTCGACTTCCGCCGGCCGCTTGCGCTGCACGTCTTTGACCTGGTCGCGCGCGAGCGTGATTTCGCCGCCGGCGTCGAGCTTGATGACGTACTTTTCGCGCGGCGTCTCCTGGGGATTGACCAGCGTGCCTTCGACCTTGCCGCCGCTTTTGAGCACGAACGTATCGGCGTGCAAAACCGCGGGCGCCAAACACCCCAAGACCAGCATCGCCAACGGCAGTCGTCGTCTCATTGTTCGTGCCTTTCGTAGGTCCGGCGAGCCGAGCCGGACCACCAATTCGGCCGCCAGCGCCCCTCCTCAGTGCCGCTGGTACTCGCGGCACCTACCGGCGCCGTCGCGGTCAACGATCCCATACTGTTAGTATAGGAAGGGGCCGCTGACGACAGCAACGCAGCAATGGGCGGCTGGCCGGTTTTTCCGCTTATAGCGTCCGCGATCCCAAGCA
>DATCFX010001191.1:0-1547 GCA_036509275.1 Pirellulales bacterium
ACATAACCGCCCGGCTCGACCAGGCCGGCCAATGCCCGCGTGTGGGCGCCGCCACCCAGCGTGCCATCGAAATAGACGCCACCCGGCTTGGGCGCCAGCCAGTGGAGCACTTCGGCCAGCATCACCGGTACATGCGAGGAGGGTTGAGCGGGCACGCTAGCGGCCGGAGTTTTGGAAAAACTCCAGTGTAGAGCCGGCGGCCGCTGAAGTGTAGCCGCTATCAAGCAGAGCAGCCCACCCCGGTCATCCGTGTCCGGAGCGGTGGGTGCCTTGCAGTCGACTCGCCTGGCCAGCCCAGCAAGAGTCTTCCACGTTCGCGGCCGGCAGTTGCCTCCCTGGCTTGCCGACCTATGCCTGACCAACCCCCGAGTCGCGTTCCGGGAGAGCCCCGGACCGTCGGTGGCCGCCTACGGTCCGGTTCGGATGGTCTGACACACTCTGGCGAACAATCGGACGGACGCTACCTCCAAGATCCTTCGAAGTCGGTTCGACGCCCCAAAAATTCTGGATATCAAGCTTCGCGGACCGGGTTCGGCTCACGCCTCGGGGGATTGTTGGCCCCAGGCCCGCTCGGCAATTTCATCGTAATTTGCAGCGCGGCTGGCAAGATAATCCTCCCAGCGCGGGCGGTCCCAAATCTCCACATGATCGCTCACGCCCAACAGCACGATTTCTTTGCTCAAGCCGGCCAGTTTTGCCAGCTCGGGCGGTAGGCGAATCCGCCCCTGCACATCGACCTCGACCCGTTGCGCTTGGGCATAAAACAGCCGATTGAAGGCTCGCACCTCTTGTTGCGCCGGCGAGGCCGCCGACAGCCTGGCTGCCAGCCGCTCCAGTGCCGGCTCTTGGTACAAAGCCAACGACCGATCGGTTCCCGGCACCAGGTATAGTTTGGTCTCTCCTGCCGCTTCTAGATCGTCACGCAGCCGTTTGGGAATTGCCACCCGCAGCTTCTCGTCGAGCGAACGCACGAACGTGCCGGTGAGCAGCATTACGGGCCACTGAGCGATTAACCATTCCTCCCCACAAGTCGCCAAAGATACCCACCAGCCGCCATCGGTCAAGCAACTTTTCCCACCACTGCCGAACAACCGCAACGCGCGCGCGACGTAGGTGTTTGCAGCCACAACGATTCAGACCGCTCGACTGATTTGGAAATTAATTTTCGTGCGCGTCAAATCCTCGCGCAGCAACTGCCAAACATCCCCACCGAACGCGCCGGCGACATTGCACCGGCCACCGCAGCGATTTTGTAAGTCGTTTAAAAACAATACGTTGCGTTCCCACTCGACGATCCACGGCAGTGGCTTCTATACTCGATCGTGGCGTGCGCGATGTCGGACCGTGGGGGCGAACTACCCGCGACCACCGGTCGCGGCTTGATAGAGATGGATGCAGGACGGATGCCGCTGATGTCAGAGATTTCGCAGTACGACTACGAGCTGCCGCGCGAGTTGATTGCGCAGCGCCCGCCGGCTTGCCGCACGGACGCGCGGCTGATGGTCATCGATCGGGCCAGCGGCACGCTTACGCATCGCTCCATTCGC
>DATCFX010001192.1:0-4800 GCA_036509275.1 Pirellulales bacterium
AGGCCAAAAAGGCCTTTTCGCGCCAGGTGAGGCCCGAGCGCATGGTCGACAACGCAATCGCCGCCGGCCGTGCGACGAGCATCAGCACGAACATAAACGCGATGCTCTCCAGGCCCACGTGCTCGAAATCCGAGAATCGCATGCGGGCCGCCAGCACAATAAACAGCGACGAGACCAGCAGCGTGCTGAGCGTCTCTTTGAATTCGAGAATATGGGCGACAGCCACCTGCCGTTGATTGGCAATCAGTATGCCCATCATGGTGACGGCAAACAGTCCGGCCTCCGGCTCGACCTGCTCGGCGACGGCGTAGCTGGCCGCCACGAGAGCCAACGTCACGGGGCTCTGCAAAAAGCCGGGCAGCCAGTAGCGGCGCATCGAGACCACCAGGATTGCCGCTCCGGCGGCGCCCACCAGTGCGCCGACGCCGGCCGTGATCACAATGCCTAGCGCGATCGACTGCGCAATCGACTGGGCGGCCTCGACGTTGGGGCGCGGGATGGCCTCGAAGAACAGCACCGTGAGCATCGCGCCGATCGGATCGATGACGATGCCTTCCCACTTCAAAATCGAGCCGACCGAGCCAATCGGGTGAACAAACCGCAACATGGGGCCGATCACGGTCGGGCCCGTGACGACCAGGATGGCACCCAAGAGAATTGCCAGCGGCCAAACCAGGCCCAGGATGTAGTGGGCCGCGAGCGTGGCCACCGTCCACGTCACCACGGTGCCGATCGTCACCAGTTTCCAAATGACATGGCCGGTGGTTTTCAGTTCGCGCAAATCGAGACTCAGTCCGCCTTCGAACAGGATCACGGCTACGGCCAGCGAAACGATCGGCTGCAACAGATCGCCGAGCAGCCGGTCCGGATCGATCAAGCGCGGATGTCCGCAGAGTTCGACCAGCGGCCCCAGGGCAAAACCGGCCAGCAGCAACACGAGAATCGCGGGCAGAGTGCAGCGCCACGCCAACCACTGCGCGGCCATGCCTAGCGCGAGGATGGCTGCAAGCTGAAGATACGGTTCGAACACGCGGTTGCCCCCGAGCGGAAGAGCCTGTGACGATAGCTGGGCCGCTGCGGCTCGCAATTGCCGTGCCGAGCCCGCCGCATCATACGCTAGGGCCGGCCGGCAAGTCGCTGCTACCGGCGTCAAACTCAGCAGAATCGTTCAATCTTCGCGCGACGGTGCCCGATAATGGGGGCGTGGCGACCCACTGACGCGGCCATGCAATCCCCAAGGGCAAATCGGTGTACCGAAATCCGGCCAATGCGGTCTCCAGCGTCGGGCTCGCCGGCGGCTTGTTGCTGGCAATCTGTGGCTGCGCGACGGTCAAGCAATCGGACACCGCGCGGACCGGCGTCGAGCAACTGCTGATCTCCAGTGCCGTCGATCGGGCTTTGGACCAGGTTGACCTCTCGCCGCTGCGGGGCTCGAAGGTATTTGTCGATCCGCAATACCTCGACTGCGTCGACAAGAGCTACGTGTTCATCTCGCTCAACCAACGGCTCTTGGCCACCGGGGCGACGCTGGCGGCCAAAGCCGAGGAGAGCGACGTCGTGCTGCAAGTTGGCAGCGGCGGCGTCGGCACCGATCGGCATGACCTGTTCGTCGGCATCACCGAGATTCCGCTGCCGCCGCCCTCGCCGATCGCCATTCCCCAGTTCTCGCTGTTCGATCGGTCGCGGGCCAACGGCACCGCGAAGCTGTGCGTGATTGCCTTCAATGCCAAAACGCGGGCGCCGATCATCAATTCCGGCGTGCTGTTGGCGCGCAGCGATTACAAAATGTGGAAACTGCTCGGCGCAGGCTCGTACGAAACCGGCAGCATCCAGCAAGACCTGGCCACCGCCGATCGCGTCTCCGACTCGAAGGCGATTGCGTCGCGAAGTGCGGCGCCCTCGCCGCCCGCGTTTAGTCGCTAACAGGTGTCGGAATTCTCACGAATTCCGCTACCGGGTCTTGCTGCCGGAAGCTGCGGCGGCCAGCACCGCGGGCGACGTGGCGAGCTGAGTCATCGCCTGCTCCAAGGCCGCGGCCGCTGCGTCCACGGCCGGCCAATCGTCCGTGGCGCTCGTTGCATCGAGCTGCTGGGCACAGTCCGCAACCGCCTCGAACCCCAGGTTGCCGGCCGCGCCCTTGAGGGTGTGCGCGCCGCGGTGCAGCCGATCGGCATCGCGCTGGGCCAGCGCGGCATGGATCTCGGCCCGCCACTCGGGACACTCCTTCAGAAAAATGTCGATTAATTCGCCGAGCAGCCCGCGGTCTCCCTCGACCCGACCCACGGCGGTCTCCTCGTCAAACACCGGCAGGCTGCTATCCGGGGCCGGCCGGCCATCGGTAGGTGGCTGCGACGGATCGATCGAATGCACGGCCGGCTCGCTCGCTGGCGGCGCCGCGGGGCTCTCGCTGGCAGGGTTCGCCGGCAGCAAATCCTCGAGCGCTTCGAACAGCTTGTGCGGCTGGAGCGGCTTGGTGACGTAGCCGTCCATTCCGGCCTCGAAGCACTGCTCGCGATCGCCTTTCATGGCATGGGCCGTCATGGCGATAATCGGCAGGTGCCCGCCGTGGACCCGCTCCCGCTCGCGGATCGCGGCCGTCGTCTCCAGCCCATCCAGTTCGGGCATCTGCACGTCCAGCAGGATGGCGTCAAACGACTCGCGATCCAGCGCGGCCAGGGCCTCGCGGCCATTGTTGCAGACTACGACGGTATGTCCGCGTTTTTCCAGCAAGCGAACCGCCACTCTTTGATTGATCGCGTTGTCTTCGGCCAGCAGCAAATGCAGCTTGTGGCCAGCCAGGCCGAAGGGTTGATGCGCCGGCCGCGGCCGCCGCGCATGATCCTTGGACAACGAGAGCACGTTGACGATCGAGTTCAGCAGCTCCGACTGCTTGACCGGCTTGGCCAAATAGGCGGCCAGCCCCGCGTCGCGCAGCCGGGCCGCTTCGCCCCGGCGATCGGCCGACGAGAGCATCATCAGCGTCGCCCCGACCAGGCCCGGGTGCTGCTTGATTTTTTCCGCCAGGGCAAAGCCGTCCATCTCGGGCATGTTGTTATCCAACAACACGAGATCGAACGGATGCTGGTTTTCGAGTCCCCGTTCCAAGGCCTCGAGCGCCTGCCGGCCATTCTCGGCCACGGTCGCGTGCATGTGCCAGTTGGTCAGCATCTCGGCCAGAATGCGGCGGTTCGTGGCGTTGTCGTCGACGACCAGTACGCTGAGATCGTAGAGGGGCAGCACGTCGCCCGGAACCGGCGGAGCAAGCGGCTGCTGGGCCAACTCGAATCGGGCCGTGAAATGAAACGTGCTGCCGCGGCCCGCGGCGCTTTCCAGCCAAAGCTGACCCCCCATCATGCGCACCAGCGAATACGAGATGGCCAATCCCAATCCGGTGCCGCCATACTTGCGCGTGGTGGAACTGTCGACTTGCGAAAAAGCGTGGAACAGCACCGCCTGACGCTCGGCCGGAATGCCGATGCCCGTGTCCCGGACCGAAAAATGCAAGTTCACCTCCCGCCCCGCCAACGACTTGAGTTCGGCATTCACCACGACTTCACCGTGCTCGGTGAACTTGATCGCATTTCCGGTCAGGTTGACCAATACTTGCCGCAGGCGCATGGGATCGCCGGCCAGTCCGGCCGGAACGTCGGGTGCCACGTGGCTGAGCAGTTCGAGTTCTTTTTTGTGCGCCCGCAGCGCCAGCGACGTCACGGCGTCGTCCATCAAGTCGCGCAGGTCGAAATCGATGGTTTCCAGGTCGAGTTTGCCGGCTTCGATTTTGGAAAAATCGAGGATGTCGTTAATCACGGCCAGCAGGTAGTCGGCCGAAGTCTTGGCCAGTTCGAGATATTCGCGCTGCTCGTCGCTAAGCTCCGTGTCCAGCGCCAGCTCGGTCATTCCCAGCACGCCGTTAAGCGGCGTGCGAATCTCGTGGCTCATGTTGGCGAGGAACTCGCTCTTGGCCCGATTGGCCGCCTCGGCCGCTTCTTTGGCGCGGTGCAATTCAGCGTCGATCTGTTTGCGGGCCGTAATGTCGTGGATGAACGCGCCGAACAGCCACGCCGATTGAACGCGCAGCGCCGAGATGGTCAGTTCGACGGGCAACTCGTGACCGTCGCGGTGCATGGCCGTGATTTCGATGCGCTGGTTGAGCAGCGGCGCTTCGCCGGTCGCCAGAAAATGCGCCAGCCCACGGTTGTGGGCCTCGCGATATTGAGGCGGCACGATCGTCTCGGACAATTGCCGGCCGATCACCTCGGCCCGCGACCAGCCGAAGGCCACTTCGGCCTGGGGATTCCAGTCGACGATCTGGCCGTCGGCGCTCATGGCGACAAACGCGTCGTAGGCGGCGTTGATGATGTTGCGGGCTCGCTCTTCGCTGGCGCGCAGCGCCTGCTGCGCAAGCTGGTTTCGCAGATCCATGCGATGCAGCAGCCCGGCATTCCAAAAGATGATGGCCGTAAACAGGGCCGCGTTGGACAGTGCGAATAGGGCCATGCTGAAGCGGCGGTCGACCCAGCCGTGCTGCTCGGCCAGCAGCCGCAGCCAAACCAATAGCACGGGCACCAGCAGCGCCGCCGGCAACAATCGCCGCAGCGTGATGCCGCCCACGCTATCGCTGGTGACCACGGCCATCAGCGGTTGGTTGGGCCGGGCACATAGCATCCCGAAGCCCAGCAGGCCGGCGGCCAGGGCCGTATTGAAAGCCACAGCAGCCAAGATCATTTCGTGATAGGCGTAACCCATCAACGGCAACAGCGACAAGGCCACGGTAAACAGCGCCAGCGCTTCGCTCAATTG
>DATCFX010001193.1:0-5792 GCA_036509275.1 Pirellulales bacterium
AGCGCGCGTGCATCATGATTTTCAATCTCGGCGCGCCCAGCCAGATGGACACTTGGGACCCGAAGCCGGATGCGCCGCGCGAAATCCGCGGGCCGTTCAAGGCCATCAGAACCAACAACCCGGACATCCAGATCACGGAAATCTTCCCGCACATGGCCAAGCTGGCGGACAAGTTTTCGCTCGTGCGCAGCGTCTATCACTCGGCGGCGGCGGTGCACGACACCGGCCACCAGATGATGCAGACCGGCCGGCTGTTCACCGGCGGCGTGAACACGCCGCACGCCGGTTGTGTGGTCAGCTACCTGCAAGGCCGCCGCACCGATCTGCCGGCCCACGTGATCCTGCCCGAGGCGATGGGCCGCACGGGCGGCAATTTGCCGCACGGCCAGGACGCCGGCTTCCTGGGCAAAGCACACGATCCATTCGTGCTGATGGCCGATCCGTCCAAGCCGAATTTCCAGGTCCCCGACCTGCTGCCGCCGGCCGAGATTGGCGAAGCGCGGCTCGAGCGGCGGCGAAAGCTGCGGGCGGTCGTCGACGAGACAGTGCGTAATTTCGAAGCCAGCGACGATGCCCAGCTTCTGGACAGCAACTTTCAATCGGCCTTCCGCCTGATGACTAGCCGGCAGGCCCGCGATGCTTTCGATCTGTCAAAGGAGCCGCAGAAAGTCCGCGAGCGCTACGGCATGAACCGTTTCGGCCAGTGCTGCCTGCTGTCGCGGCGGCTGATTCAGGCCGGCGTGCGCTTCGTGACGCTCAACACGTTTCTCACGGTATTTGACGAAATCACCTGGGACATCCACGGCTCGAAGCCGTTCACTTCGATCGAGGGCATGCGCGACATCGTGGCCCCCATGTACGACCAGGGCCTCAGTGCGTTACTGGAAGACTTGTACAACCACGGCATGCTCGACGACACGCTCGTGGCCTGCCTGGCCGAGTTTGGCCGCACGCCGCGCGTGAATCCGGCCGGCGGCCGCGACCATTGGCCGCAGTGCTGGACCATCAAGTTCGCCGGTGGCGGCGTGCAGGGCGGCCGCGTTGTCGGCCGTAGCGACCAGATCGGCGGCGTGCCGGCCGAGCGGCCCGTGGATCCGGCCGAAGTTGTCGGCACGATCTACCGCAGCCTCGGGCTGAACCTCGAAACCAAGCTTCCCGGCCCGCAAAAGCGGCCGTTCCCGCTGGTGGATTTCGGCAAGCACGAAATCAAGGAACTGTTCTAGGGAAAGTAGGAAGTAGGAACGCTGAATGACAGTAGTTCGAAGTCTCTATCGAACAATCGGGAGAAGAACACTAATTTTCACTAATTCCCACTAATCGATTAGTGTCAATTAGCGCCGATTAGTGTTCCTGCATTTAGCGTTCCTGCTTCGGAAGTCCAGAACTTGCGACTATTGAATGATGAATAGGGAAGCAAAAGCAGCCATGAGCAAACAACTGTCGTACCGTCGGTCGTTCCCTTATTCATCATTCATCATTCATACTTCCGCATTCTTTCTGCTCTGCGCATCGGTTTCCGCCGCAACCCCGCCGCTGGTGCTGTTTCCGCCCACGGTCAATCTTTCCGGTTCCGAGGCTCGGCAAACGCTCGTGCTCGAGCGGCAGCAGGGGGGCAAATTTGTCGGGCAGCAGACCGAGGGCGTCCGCTTCGAATCGAGCGATCCCAAGGTTGTGACGATCGAAGGCGGCGTTGCCCGGCCGGTGGGCAATGGTGAGGCCACGATTACCGCCCGCTGCGACGGCGGCACTGCCAGCGCTGCAGTGTCGGTCACCGGCCTGGAGCGGCCGTTTGTATGGAGCTTTCGCAATCACGTCGAAAGCGTGTTGGCCAAGTCCGGTTGCAGTTCCGGCGCATGCCACGGCGCATTGGCCGGCAAGAACGGCTTCAAGATTTCGCTGTTCGGCTACGATCCCGAGGGAGACTTCCTGGCCATCACGCGCAGCGCGCGTGGCCGGCGCATCGTGCTCTCGGATCCCGGCCATAGCATGCTGCTGACCAAGCCGACCGGCGCGATTGCCCACAAGGGCGGCGTGCGCTTCAAGCCCGGCTCGCGGGAATACCGCGTGCTGGCCGATTGGATCGCGGCCGGCGTGCCGCAGCCACAAGCGGCCGATCCGCGCATCGTGCGGATCGAAATCCAGCCGCCGGGCGTGGTGCTGGCGCCGGGCGCCAAGCAGCAATTGCTGCTGTTGGCCCACTTCAGCGACGGCCATGTGGAAGACGTGACCCGCTGGGGCCGCTACACGTCGACCAATTCGTCGGTAGCCGCGATTGGCGACCAAGGCCAATTGACCGTTTCCGGTTACGGCGAAGGGGCGATCACCGGTTGGTATCTCAGCAAGGTGGTCGTGGCCTCCGTGACTTCGCCGTACAAGCAACAGATCGCGCCGGAGGTTTTTGCCAAGGCGGCGCGACGCAATTTCATTGATGAGCTGGTGCTGGAAAAGCTCGAAGGCCTCAATCTTCCGCCTTCGCCGCTGGCCAGCGATGAGGAATTCATCCGCCGCGCGTCGATCGATACCATCGGCGTGCTGCCCACCGCCGACGAAACGCGCCGCTTCCTGGCCGACCGTGGCGCGGACAAGCGCGATCGGCTGATCGAATCGCTGCTGGCGCGCAGCGAGTGGGTCGACTACTGGGCCTACAAATGGTCCGACCTGCTGCTCGTGAACAGCGAAAAACTAGGAGGCCCCGGCGCTCGCAACACGAAATCGGGCATGTGGTCCTATTACCGCTGGATCCGCAACCACGTCGAGGCCGGCACGCCCTGGGACGTGATGGTCCGCGAGCTGATCACGGCCAAGGGCAGCACGCTGGAAAATGGCGGCGCCAATTTCTTCCTGCTGCACAAAGACCCGTTGGACCTGGCCGAGACCACCACGGTGGCCTTCCTGGGCATGTCGATCAATTGTGCCCGCTGCCACAACCATCCGCTGGAGAAATGGACGAACAACCAGTATTACGCGATGGCCAACCTGTTTGCCCGCGTGCGCACCAAGACCGGCACGACGCCGGGCAGCCAGATCATTTTCACCTCCGCCGACGGCGAGCTTGTGCAGCCGCTAACCGGCCGCCCGCAACAGCCCACGCCGCTGGACGGCGAGCCGCTGGCCTTTGATGCGTCCATCGACCGCCGCGAGCACCTGGCCCGCTGGCTCACGTCGCCCGAGAACCCGTACTTCGCCCGCTCGATCACCAATCGCGTGTGGGCCAATTTCATGGGCGTGGGCCTGGTCGAGTTCGTCGACGATATGCGGCTCACGAATCCAGCCAGCAACGACAAGCTGCTCGGCGCGTTGGCCCATTACCTGGTCGAGCACCGCTTCGAACTGAAAGACCTGATGCGGACGATTCTGCAATCGAGCACCTATCAACGCTCGAGCCTGCCGCTGCCAGGCAACTCGCAGGATCGCCGCTTCTACTCGCGCTATTATCCGCGGCGGCTGATGGCCGAGGTGCTGCTGGACGCGATGAGCCAGGTGACCGGCTCGCCGACCGCTTTTGCCGGCTACCCGGCCGGCTGGCGTGCGGTCGAGTTGCCCGACTCGATGGTCAACTCCTATTTCCTGGAAACGTTCGGTCGGCCCCTGCGCGAAGTGACGTGCGACTGCGAGCGCACGGCCGCGCCTTCGATGGTGCAGGTGCTGCACATTTCCAACGGCACCGGCCTCAACGGCAAGCTCGAGGCCAAAGGCAATCGCCTCGACGGCTGGCTGAGCGGCAAAACGCCGCCGAACCTGATGCTCGACGAGTTGTACCTGGCGGCCCTTTCGCGCCCGCCCACGACGAAAGAGCGAGCCGCCATGCTCGAGGCGTTGCAGGCGCCCGGCGAGCGGCGCAAAGCACTCGAAGACGTCGCCTGGAGCGTGCTCAGCAGCAAAGAATTTTTGTTTAATCATTAGGCCCACGATGAAAGCCCTCTCGACTTCCTCGCTTCTGGCCGCGGCCCTGGCAATCGTCTCGACCGCTATCGCCGCACCGCCCGACGTCGATTACCAGCGCGACGTGGCCACGCTGCTGCGCACCTATTGCGTGGCCTGCCACGGGACCGATGAACCGGAGAGCGGGCTGGTGCTCGAGTCCTACGCAGGACTATTAAAAGGCGGAAAGCACGGGCCGGCCATCATTGCCGGCGATAGCGGGCATAGCCGGCTGGTAATGATGCTCGAAGGCCGGGCCAAGCCGGTCATGCCGCCCAAGGACAACGAGGCTCCTACGCCGCAGGAAATCGCCAGCCTCAAGCGTTGGATCGACGCCGGCGCCAAGGCCCCGACCGGCCCACAGCCCGACGCGCCGATGCTCGTCACGCCGCACATCAAGCCGACCGCTCCGGTGCGGCCCACGATCACGGCCGGGGCCATTTCGCCCGACGGCAAGCTCCTGGCTATCGGCGACTTTGCCGAAGTTCGGTTGCTGACCAGCGAAGAGCGGGCCCCGGTGCGCAAGTACAGCGGTCTGCGCGGCAGCATCACGTCCGTAAGCTTCAGTGCCGACGGCACGCGATTGGTCGCCGCTGGCGGCGAGCCGGGCATCGTGGGCGAAGCCTGGCTGTGGAACATGGCCGACGGCCGGCTGCTCAAGACTTTTAGCGGTCATAAGGATAGCCTGTACGCGGCCGCGCTCAGTCCCGATGCTTCGCTGTTGGCCACTGGCAGCTACGATCAGCAGATCAAGTTGTGGGACACCAAGACCGGCAAGGAGCTGCGAACGCTCACCGGTCACAACGGCGCCATCTTCGACCTGGCCTTCCACCCCGGCGGAAAAATCCTGGCCAGCGCCAGTGCCGATCGCACGGTCAAGCTCTGGGACGCGGCCACCGGCCAGCGGCTCGATACGTTTTCGCAGCCGCTCAAGGACATCTACGCCGTGGCTTTCAGTCCCGATGGCCGCTTCGTCGCCGCCGGCGGAGTGGACAACCGCATCCGCATCTGGAAGCTCAGCCCCACGTTCAAGGAAAACGCCAACCCGCTCGTCTACACGCGTTTTGCCCACGAAGGGGCCGTGCTCGATCTGGCCTTTTCGCGCGACGGCCGGCTGCTGGCCAGTTCGGGCGAAGACCGCATCGTCAAGCTCTGGGAAACCGCCGGCTACACCGAGCGTTCCGTACTCGCCAGGCAGCCCGATTGGGTCGCCGGCTTGGCGCTCACGGCCGATGGCTCGCGCCTGCTGGCCGGGCGACTCGATGGTTCGCTCGATCTGTACGACACCAAGAGCGGGCAGCCGGTGCCGCTGCCCAAGCCGGAGCTGGCGGCACTCGAGCCGCGCGGCATCCAACGCGGCGTGGCCACGAGGATCAAGCTCAGCGGCAAGCACCTGGCCGGACTCACCAGTGGCAAGGTCGTCATGCCCAAAGGCGCCGCCGGACAAATCCACGCCCAAGCTAAGCTGCTCGATCCGCCAACCAATTCGCAGGCCGGCCGCTGGATAGAAGTAACTGTTCCGGCCGCCACGCGCCGTGGCATGGTTACGCTGTCGCTGTCTGGCCCAGGCGGCATGGCCGAGTTGCCGCTGTATGTCGACGACCTGCCGCAGCGCTGCGAGCAAGAGCCCAACGATCGGTCGCACATCCTCGCCGAGCAATTGCTGCCGGCGGCCATCTGGGGCACGATCGGCCAGCCCGGCGATCGCGACCACGTGCGTTTCCGCGGCAAGGCGGGCCAGACCATCGTGCTGGAACTCAGCGCCGCCGGCATCGGCTCGTCGCTCAATGCCACGCTCAGCCTGTTGGATCCCGCGGGCGAAGTCATCGCCAACAACAACGACTTCGACGGCCGTAAGGATCCGCTGGTCG
>DATCFX010001194.1:0-13930 GCA_036509275.1 Pirellulales bacterium
AAAAACGACGCCAATTCCGGCCCCAAACTCAGAATCTGATTCGCGGTCATCCGTGACCTCCCAGTTCATGCTCACGAACGAAACTGCGAAGTCATACCACAAAACGACTTGCAAAGAAAAGTGCGCTGTGGTGCTAACAGCCAACCGTCTCGTCGGCCCCCATTGTAGTGCCGCCAAACCTCGTGTCACAAATAGTTCGTTTGCCGGGCCAGTCCCAGATTCGACGAGTTGGAGGGACCGGCAGCGCCGCCGACGTTGACGACCGCCGTCCGCGAACGGACAGTCCGTTCGCATTTATTGCCGCAATGGGTCGACTGATGCTGTTCCAAGAATACACCAGATTGGAGGTGCGCAAGGATTGTTTTTCCGCAGCGTGTTGTCATGACTTCGGTTTGATGAACAGGACCTCCGCCCGCTCAATCCATCCCTTTCGCAGGTCCATCCGAAACCAGCCGTCGCTGTTTTTCGGTTGGAAGCGCACGGGAGACCGGGCCCCGAGCTCGGCCAGATCGTACTGCGCCCACGTCTTGCCCAGATCGGACGAGATGGCGATGCCGGTCTTATAGGTCGACGCCGGCGCGCAATGCCCGGCGAGGATCACGTTATCTTCGATAATCATGTTGGCCATTTCGAATTCGGCGGCGAACAGCAGCGTGTGCTTCTTCGGATCGGCGAGATCGGCTGGGGCGCAGCGGAAAATGCCGCGATCGTATTTCTGGTCGGGCGACCTGCGACCGTTCGCGTCGGCGGCCCAGTAGAGTTGGCCGTCGACGAAGTTGATGCCGCCCGACTTGTAACGCGAGTTCGAGTTGACCGACAACAGCACACGCCACTCCCATTGGTCGGCCTTCGCATCATAGGTTCCGCGGAGCCAGTGGCATTCATCGCCGTGTCCGCGATTGATGTCGCCGGTGCATGCGTAGAAGGCCCGCTCGGCCGGATTGAACGCCACCGCGTGAACGTGCCGGCAAATGACCGGATTGCCCGGATCGCCGAGCAGCGCCTCGGGCGCTGTCCCCTTCTCCTGGAATTTTGGATTCCGCCCGAAGGAATAAGCGATCTTGACCGTCTCACCGCCGTCGGTGGAGTAAAAGATATTGACCGGCACCGGTCCGCCGAGCACGTTGCAGTAGTTTCCCCAGACGAGCATTTCCGAGCCGCCGACGTCCCAGGTGTGAATGCCGTCGAGCGGATGAAAATACCAGCCTGGCTGATCCTGATTCTGCGGCCTGTGCGGCAGATAGTCGCTCCCGTCGCGATTCTTAACGATGATCTGCCGGTGCGTCTTGAGATTGTCGGTGCTTAAGAACAGTTTTTCGCGCGTCGCGAAGAGGATGTTCCCATTTTTCAGCAAGCAACTGAAGGTGATGTTGTCCGCTTCGGGAAACGGCGCGCTGTGCGCCCAGGTTTGAGCGTTGTTCTCCGACAGAAAGACCTTCCCATCGCCGAATCCAAAAGCCTTGTGGTCGCGCTGCGAATCGATGTAGGGTCCTTCCGGCGCCAGACGACACCAGAAGTGTTCGGTTTCCCGCGTGACGGCGGCGGCGCGCAGTTGCGAAACGCCCGGATATACCAGGCCGCCGACCGTGGCCGCGGCGGCGGTTTTCAGAAAACGGCGGCGATTAAAAGGTGGTTGTGGTTTGGTGTGCGAAATGGGATAGCTCCTGGTTACGGGGTTCGCGCTGGATCTCAGCGGGTTGCCGGTTTCGTTTTACCAAAAATTCCGCCGGGCAACTCGCCGCACGCCTGCAGAGCCAGGACGGTGTAGGCGCTGCCGGCATTGGAAATGAGGTTGCCGGCGTCGTTGACCGGCGAGCGGGTAAACCACTTGCCGCTTTCGCGCTGGTGCGTGTAAATCCA
Source organism: Pirellulales bacterium (assembly GCA_036509275.1). Lineage (GTDB taxonomy): Bacteria > Planctomycetota > Planctomycetia > Pirellulales > PNKZ01 > DATATB01. The sequence goes on from DATCFX010001194.1 coordinate 1,861, forward strand.
GCCGATGCCCTGCCGCAGTCGCGGGTCGTTCGCCGGGAGGCCGAGTTCCCTGGCAATCACGATGACGAGGCCGGTGCCGTAGCCATCGCTGGTCTTGACGTCGAGCGGCCGGCCGCCATTCGAGGCAAGTCCCCTCCAGTCGGTGAGGAACCCGGCTGTCGACCAACCGCCGTCGTTCAACTGCCGGGCGAGCAGTTCGGCCAGCGTTTTGTGGCGATCCGCTTCGGTAACGATGCCGTCGACTCTGACCGAGCACCAGGCGAGCATGGCGCGATGGTGCAGCGACTTTGGCGGATTATTCTGGAAATATCGGCGCAACCTTTCGAGGCCCGCACGAGCCCGGGGGGTTTCGGCGTAGCCGTCGGCGGCGATGCCAACGGCAAGCGCGGCTACGGTAGCGCCGTAGTGATCGTCAATCTCCAGCGGCGCGTAGTCGCAGTCGGGCCATTTCCAGCCGCCGTCGGCGCGCTGTACGTTCCACATGATGTCGAGCACCTCGCGCGCCGTGTCGCTGAGCTTGCCGGTGGCCTGCGCATCGTTCAATGTCAGGCCGGTGCCGACAACGATGGGCCAAAAGCCCTGCGCTTCGGTGGGCCCCTTCGACTTCCAGCGAACCTTGCGGTAATCTTCGTAGAAACTGCGGACTTCGCCGGAGTCCGGCAGGATCGTGCTTAGGGCCGGTCGCGCGACCAGATAGAACAGGTTCGTGTGGCAGGTAACGCACTTTTTCGTCTTCTGCCAGTTCAGTGCGGAACGATCCAGGTACTCCGCCGCCTTGCGCGCCGAAAATTGGGCCGCGATGGGTTCTTCGGCGGTGATCTCCGGCAATCCTTCGTCGACGTCGTTCAGGCTAATGGGCTGCTGTGCCGCCACGAAAGCCGGAGGGGCTGCGCCGAGCAGCAGTACAGAACCAAGGAGCATCGCGGGCGACGGTCGCATAAGCGCGGGGCGGAAGAAGATTGGTATCTCCGCTCGGAACGACGCATTGCACTTCCCATTTCCACTTCCCATTTCCACTTCCTGCGCGGCGGAGGAATTGCATTATGACCTCCGACGGTTTCCCGTTGGTGGCGCAATATCCAGCCTATCTCGCGGGTTTTATTGGCCAGCGGCTCAGATTAGTCTTGGCCAACTTGTCGTCCACTGGCTTGGGCGGCCCCGACTGTGAAATAGCTTGTAGCGTTACGGACAAATTGAGTCGGCCGGAGGAAGGGGCCGTCAGGTTGGCAACCAACAGCCGCGCGCCCGGGTTAGGGGCGTCGAAGCTATTTTTTGGTGTTTCTGCGGAAACAATTTCAAATTTGGCGGCCACAGATGAAACCAGTTGAACTCGCAGTTTTTGACCGTCCTGACTCAGCACCGCTTCTGATGTGGTTTTCGATCCCTTTGCAGTAGCATCTGAAAGGGCAATCTCGGCTTTGGTGAGCATCGCCCAACGCACAGTATCACCCGCCCGCAAGCCGTCGACCTCGTCTCGAACCAGGACGTGGCTGCCGGAACGAAACGCAAAGCCACGAGTGACCTTGCTGGCTTGTCCCTCGAACACCGGAGAGAGGTCGACGATGGCGCCGGGCACCTTGGCAGAAGAAAAATGTGTGATCGAGGCCTTTCCGTCTACGCGATGGAGTTGGGCGTTAATGCTGAGCGTGCTATGGCTTGAGTTGTTGAGGCGAAAAACGGTCCATCGTTGGCTGTCCTGGGCGAGGTTCCACAAGTCAACGCCTTTCGATTCGAGCGAGTAATAATCCTGCATTCCCAAATCGTGCGCCCAACGGACGCCATTTGCTTCAAATACAAATGAGCCGGCATCCATGTGGGCATGCGTCAGCGATGCTTTTCCGCCCTTGAGTGCCAAATACATCGCCTGCGGGTCGTTCCAGGCGCTGCGAAACACCGCAAGCGGTACGGGTCCGCGACCGTACCAGTTCAACGGGAGTGGCTTTGCCGTTGTCGTGCTCTTTCTATCCGGCCACCACAGAGCAACAAGCGGAAGCAGCAGGTCAGTGGTGGAGGCCGTCTCGGGGCTCGGCGGCAGCTTCAGCGCCGAATAGTTTTCTAGCATTAACTGCATGTGCCCCAGCAATTCGGGCTGCTTGAGCTTTCGCGAGATCCACCACATCGCTGGGTCCAGCATAGGTTTCTCGCCGCAGTCTGAGAAATTGAAAAATGCCCCAGTCGGGCCGATCTGGTGGTTGAGCGCGGCGCCGCTCGCCAAGAAGCCGGGGCTCTGCGAAAGTCCACCGTCCGTCCCGAATACCGATTCGAGTACCTGCAACAAGAGAACCTCGTAATCCGTGCCATAGCTCCAGTAAGCGCCGCCCTCGAAATACACTCCATCCGGCGCGTACACCTTGAGCCCATATGGATTGAACGATTTTGCGGCGTCAAGGATTTGGGAAGCCAACTTCGGCTCGGCCTCTGCGACCGCTAAGGCACCGAGCGCCAGCCCGCCCAAGCAGACCGGATTCCAATTGCTTTCAGCCCTGGCGAAACTGGCGCTGTCCGTGATAGCAACTCGCAGTGCCTTGTCGGTGATCGCGGCCGCGATCGTCTTGCGCGATGTCGCGTCGAGTTGGTCGTAGAGCCAATCGTATCCAATTGCAACAGCGGCGGTCATCTCGGCAATATCCAGGAACGTCCTCGGCCCACCCCAGTCGGTGAACGCGCTGATGGCTAACATCTCTTCTTTTCCGCGCTGCGCCAGCTTCGTGTCGCCAGTGAGGTGATAATGCAGGCTCAAAAGCAGTATTCGCCGCACAGCATGCCGCGACACTTTCAAGATACTCTTCCCTTCCAACTTGTACGTCAGTGGTTGGATCGGAAGGATAGCGCGAGCCTCCAGTTCGCTTCGCTGCAAGAACTTATCCAGAGCCGCATCTTTGCGCCGACTCGTTTGTAACGTTTTCCATGTATCGGCGGAAACTAGTACGCGGGGATGGGGAGCGTGGAGCAAATCGCCCGAAGCTGCGCGCGAACTAAGTTTTTGCTTCGGCGGAGCACTTTCGGCATCCGTAGCGAGCGTTGGCGCCACGCGAGCGTGGCCGTCGCGATTGCGCCCTTTTGAAGCAACTGCCGACGGCTTAATCTCTGATTGGCCATCGAGATACCCTGTGCCTTTTGGTACACACGACCCTAAATGCGAGCACAACTATCGGATACGGATAAGGTGTCAGATACGGATAAGGTGTCAGGAACCAAATCGCGATTTGGCTTGAAGAAATCGTCGGGATTGATCTTCGGATGGTCAACGACCTGGGCTTCGATCCGCTCTATTCGGCCCCTGCCTTCTCAGCGGCGCCGTCGTCCTTCGGCTTGCTCTCATCGTCAGGCTTGCCGTCTTCCTTGGACTTTTTGTCGGCCGACGCTTTCTCTTTGGCGGCTTTGGCTTTCTTTTTGGCCGCGTTGGGATCGGCGGGCATTTGGGCCTGCAGGCGGTCGAAATGCTCGCGCAGCTCGTTCACCGTCTTGCGGTTGTTGCTGGAGATGTCAGTCTGCTCCGACGGGTCTTCCGACAGATCGACCAGCGCCCAGCCTTTGTCCGAGAACCCGGTCGCGATGCCGGGAATGTCCCACGGGGGATATTGCTCGCGCGGGGCCAGGATGCGAATGCCGTCGGGTGCGCGCGGGTCTTTCCAGTAATCGCCCTTCTGCATCACTTTGTACTCGCGCGGACCCGAGGCCGGGGCGTGCAGCTTCCAGTTGCCGCTGCGCACGGCACAGAGATCGTAGCCGCGGATGGTAAAGATCGCGTCGTGCGGGCTCTTGGCTTCCGACGTTAACAGCGGCATGATATCGCGGCCATCGATCACGCGGTCGGTCGGCGGTTCGATGCCGGCCGCCATGAGGCAGGTGGTGAACAGGTCGATGTTCACGGCCGGCTCGTGGCTGACATGCCCGGCCGGAATTTTGTTGGGCCAGCGGGCTACCAAGGGCACGCGCACGCCGCCTTCCCAGGTCTGGCCTTTCATGCCGCGCAGGCCGCCGGTGCTACCGCCGTACCAAGGCCCATTATCGCTGGTGAACAGCACCAGCGTCTGCTCGTCCAGTTCCAGTTCCTTCAGCCGGTCGAGAATCTGGCCGACGCTCCAATCCAGTTCGGCCATGACGTCGCCGTACAGCCCGCCGCCGCTGCGGCCGTAGAAGTCGGTCGACGCCGCCAGCGGCTTATGGGGCATGGCGTGGGCCAGGTACAGAAAGAACGGCCGGCTCTTGTTCTCTTCGATGAACTTGACGGCCCGCTCGGTGTAGCGCCGGGTCAAGTTCGGTTGAAACACCAGCGCCTGGTACAGATCGCTGTCGCGATAGATTTGCACCGGCACCATGTCATTGCTGTAGAGGATGCCAAAATACTCGTCGTAGCCGTGCCGCTGCGGAAAAAACTGCGGCTTGTGCCCCAAGTGCCATTTGCCGACGCAGCAGGTGCGGTAGCCCGCCTGCTTGAACATCTCGCCCAGCGTCAGCTCGTTGTCGGGAATTCCCAGGTCGTCGTGGCCGGGGTCGGGGCTCGGATTGTCCAGCAGGCCGCTGCGGAACTGGTAACGCCCGGTCTGAATGCCGACCCGCGACGGAGCGCAGTACGGGCAGCAACTCTGAAAATCGGTGAGCCGGGCCCCCTCCTCGGCCATCTTGTCGATCCGCGGCGTCTTGAACCGCGGATGGCCATAACATTGAAGATCCCCGTATCCCAAATCGTCGGCAAGAATCAGCACGACATTGGTTTTCGGCGCGGCACGGACTGCCGACGCAGGGACCGACAGCGACACTAGGGCGACCGCCGCAATCGCCAGCAGCCAGGAAACGCTGTGCGGTGAACGGCTTGAATTACAGGGGCGGGCCGTGCCCGACTCGAACGACATAAACGACATCAATCGATCCTTTTTTGGCAACAGCTTGCGATGCGCGCAGCAGCACGGTGCGGGCTGCAATTCGTCGCCTCGACACAACCGCCGAGCAACGCGGAATGCCTGCAATATCGAGCCTAGGCCGGGGCGGGTCAACTTTCGGCCGCGAAGTTTGCAGGGGCAGACGCTGCACGAGGCGCCAGCCAGGCCCCGGAAGCGAGGTATTAGAAAGGGAGTTCGGGCGGTCGGGGATCGCGGATCGCGCGTCGGCCTTGACGGGTTTTTGCGGCCTTGGTACACGAAACCGTGGATCGAATTGTCTCAAACTCATTCGCGCCGCTGAGCGATCTTTCGCTAGCATCGGCCGCTGCGCGGAAGCTCATGGCGCGAACCGCCGGGCTGGCGTGCGCTGCACTCTTGGCAATGCCGCTGCCGGCTAGTGGCCAGACGATGGTCTTTCCCAGCGCGGTGCAGCCGCCGCCGCAGCAGCCCGCGCCGGCACCGTACGGCAGTTCGCCGGCGCCCTACAACTCGCCGCCGGCCCCGGGGCCCTTTGTGCCGCTGCAAGCCCAGTTGGGTGGGCCGGCAGTTTACGCTGGTCCCGCACCCGCACCCGCACCGTACGCGGCGCCGAGCATCGCGCCCTATACCGGCCCGAGCATCGCACCGTACACCGCTCCCAGCGTCGCACCTTATACGGCTCCCGGGCAGGCGCCTGCTGCTTATACGCCTCCAACTGCGTATCCAGCGCCGACAGCGTACTTTGCGCCGAAGCCCTTTACTTCACCTTACGCCAAGCCGGGAGCCTCTAGTCCGCCGGCCGCCGTTTATCAGCAAGCCCAAACACCCTTCTATCAGCAACTCCAAGCGCCCTCGATTGCCGTGCCGCCGGAGGATCCGAACCTCTTCCCGCCCAGCCCGACCGTGTTGGCGCCGCCGGGTCCGACCTGGACGCTGGACGCCGACGCGCTGTGGCTGCAACGCAGCTCGGGCAACTTCGGCTCGCTCGGCGAAACGATCCTCTACCTTCCAACCACGGCGGTCGAGCAGCTCAACGTTGGCGGCTTCGGCATGCAGCCGGGAATGCGTCTTCAGTTGACCTACCGGGTCGACAGCCTGGAGAGTTGGGAGGGGATTTATTTCGGCCTGCAACAATGGACGTCGGCCGGCACGATTTACGGCGATCCGAGCCTGGCCGCGGATTATGGGAATGGGCCGATCTTGGCCACGTCCCCGTATATGCAAAGCGATATCGTGATCGCGCCGTTCGCCGGCAGCCTGGGCTACACGTACTCCTCATCGCTGAACAACGCCGAGATCAACCAACGCGTCGTTCAAGTCGCCGCCAACAATTGGACCGTCGACACGCTGCTGGGGTTCCGCTTCGTGGAGTGGAACGAGCGGTTTCAACTCAGCGGCGTGAACAACCCAGCGAACCCCTTAGCCCCGGTCTATTACTACGAGGACATCAATACATCAACTCACAACACCCTACTCGGCGGACAGGTGGGCTACGGCGTGCGCCGCAATTGGGAGCGGCTGGCAGTGCAGTTCAATGCCAAGGCGGCCCTGATGGGCAATATCGTCCATCAGACGTATAACAATCTGAATTCCACCCTGTATTTGACCAATGGATTCGGCGGGGCCGTTTCTGGGTTCCAACCCGTAGCGGCATCCCGCACCACGCTGGGGGTGGCCAGCGTGCTCGACTTTTCGGCCATGGCCACCTACCAGTTCACGCCCCACTTTTCGGTTCGCGGCGGATACCAGTTGCTCTATATCCCGGGTCTGGCCCTGGCCCCCTCGCAACTCGGCGCCTTCAATCATAACCAAGGCGTGCTGCTCCAGGGTCCCTCGGCCGGTCTCGCGGTCCAGTGGTAGCGGGCGTTTGTGCCGGGTGGCACGTCTTGAGATTGACTCGAAGAAAGCGATTTTCTTAGAATCGAAAGCAAGCATAGCCTGTCAGTTCGCAGGTTCCGAAAACTCGGACCTATCGGCTGGGAAAGGCCTTGCTTCGCGAGGCCGATTTCCAGCTTGGTCTTAACATCAGGAGGAGAAGGCGGATGGAAAACCACGAAACGCTCAATGCGCCGCAGGCTGCGATCTGCCCACTGTGCGGCGAACACGACAACGAGTGGCTGCTCCGGCAGGACGAGCACACGATGGAATGCCAAATGTGCGGCACGCAATTTCCGGCAGACTGCGTCTGACGCTCCCGGCGCCTCGGACTTTCCCGTCCGGCAGAAATTTACGAACCGCGTGGGCCCCCTCCGATGCGAACGGGTCCACGCGTTTTTTTGCTCCCTAAGGCAAAGTCGAAGGGCTGAGCTGAGTCTACGGCGTGAGCCAGCGGACAAAATTCCGCACGGGTTGCCGCGGAACATAGAGCTTCGGTTGGCCGAGAATGCCGCGGCCCACTTCGTACGCCGGTGGCATGGCCGTGACCGCGATGATCGGCCGGTAGGCGCATGTCGGCTGTGGGCAAGCCGGCACTGCGATCACCGGCGGCGACGTTACCAACGGCCCAGTTCCCAGCGGCGCAGTTGCCAGCGGTGCGCTGGTCGGTGGTAAATACGGCGTGGGCTGGGCCACAGCCATTGCCGGGCCGGCCGCCATCAGCGCTGCGGCCAAGCCCCAGCCGGCAATCGCTTGTCGAGTCGTTTTAGCGGGACGCATCGTTCGATCCTTTGCTTGCCAAATGTTGCCCGCCCCGGTGGGTGGGAGTCTCGAAAGTAGCCAGGAAATTGCAGCGCCCGACGCGGCGGCTTGCCGCCGCTGGTTTCCGTAGCCCAGCCCTTCAGGGCTGGGTTTGCCAGCGGCGACCCTCTTTGCCCGTTTCCGATGCGGCCGCCGGCCGCATCGCAGCGAAGAAGATATCTGCACGTCCCGGTGGTCCCAGCCCTGAAGGGCTGGGCTACGGAAAACGCTGCTTCGCGCCGCCCACAATTAAGACGCTCACACCGCCCCAGTGCTAAGGCAAGCCGCATGCCGCTGCGAGCCGGCGGCGAACCCAGCGCCCAATCGGCGTGCTGCCGCGCGGCGGAACTGGGCACCTCAAGTTGAGCGATGATAAAGAGTTGGCTTCGCTAGCCCACTGGCCGGGAGGTGCTTCGCCGGGTTGCGGCAAGTGTCTTGCCGCACGCGGAACAAGCGTTGCAAAGCCTTGTAATTCTTACAAAGCGACCGTAGCCATCCCGCAGTGCCGGGATGCCTCGCACTTCGAGCGAGTCTGCGGACTCGAACCCCCCGTCGCACAAAAACGGACGAGCAGGCGGTTCGATCATTTCGGTTCGCTATTAGGATCGACCGAAAAATAGCTTCCTTTTTTCCCGGCCCCTCACCCGGCCCTCTCCCGCAAGGGGAGAGGGGTCACGGAGAAGTTATTTTTCGGTCGATCCTTAAAGCTCGATCCGGGCGAGCCGATTGACGTTGGCTGAAAGGACTGGCACGATAAATGGCTACGAATTCTCGCAGTCGAGCTTGAGCAAGGACGGCCGTTGGCAGCGGACCGGGACGAACCCATGCGATTTACGGTGCTGGCCAGCGGTAGCCGGGGCAACGCTAGCTTGCTCGAGGCCGACGGCTTTGGACTGCTGATCGACATGGGCTTGGGCCCGCGGCAGCTCGCCCGCCGCTTGCACCTGGCCGGGGTATCGTGGAGCCGGGTGCATGCCGTGCTGCTGTCGCACACGCACGGAGATCACTGGAACGCCCGGACCATTTCGCACCTGGTCGCCCGCCAGATCACGCTGCTTTGCCATCATGAGCATGCGCGGGCTTTGCAGGCCGTGTCGCCCGCCATGCGCGAATTGGACACCCAGCGACTGCTGCGCCGCTACGACGACGGCGAGCCGTTTTCGCTGGGCCCCTGGCAGTGCCGGCCGCTGGTGGTCGAGCACGACAGCCGGCCAACTTTCGGCTTTCGGTTCGAATCGCCGTCGGATCTGTTCGCGGCCGGCTGGTCCCTGGCTTATCTCTCCGACTTGGGCACCTGGGACGATGCGCTGGCCGCAGCGATTGCCGAGGCCGACGTGCTGGCCCTGGAATTCAATCACGATGTGGGCCTGCAGCGCAGCAGCGGCCGCTCGGCCGCGTTGATCGATCGGGTACTGGGCGACGAAGGCCATCTATCGAACGACCAGGCCGCGGCGCTGCTGCAACAAGCGATCGCCGGCTCGTCCCCCGGCCGGCTTAAGCACGTGGTGCAACTGCATTTAAGCCGCGATTGCAATCGGCCGGCGCTGGCCGCCATTGCCGCCCGCCAGGCGCTGGCGGCCTGCGGCAGCACGGCCCAAGTGCATACCGCGACGCAGGATCACCCCCTGCGAACGATAGGCCTCGAGCCCACGACCATCGCATGCGAATGACAAAGTAGTACGCACACTTCGCTGTGCCGTAATCGCCGCGAAAAAAATCGCTCGCTTGCCAGGCGTCCGTAATCGAGCGACGGCACACGGGGGGGAGTATGCCTGCTGCTTTGTGCGGCCTGCCGCTTTGTTTGACCCGCTTGCCGGCAGGCCGATAATTAGGGCGACCGACGTTTTTGCCTTGCCCGTCAAACCGCCCACGAGGCCGGAGGAAAAAGCCCATGCAACCCGAAACCGCCGAACAGCTTGTGCAGAAAAAATGCCAGCCGTGCGAGGGAGGCGTCGAACCGGTGTCGCAGGGTGCCGCCGAGGCGCAACTCGGCAAGCTGCCCGGCTGGCGTTTGACGCACGATGGCCAGCGGATCCGCAAGGATTGGGTCGTGAAGAATTTTATGGCCGGCCTCGACTTTTTCAATCGCGTGGCCGAAGTGGCCGAAGGCGACGGCCATCATCCCGACCTGCACCTGGAAGGCTATCGCAATGTGTCCATCGAGCTTTGGACGCACGCCATCGGCGGCTTGTCGGAAAACGATTTTATCCTGGCCGCCAAGATCGACCGCCTGCCGATCAGCCTGAAGTCGAAATGACAAAGACAAAAGGCATTCGGGTCAGGACTCATTAACTGGCAAGGAACCAGGGGGCGCAGATCATTTAGGATCGGCCGAAAAATAACTTCGGTTTTTCCCGGCCACTCACCCTGCCCTCTCCCGCAAGGGGAGAGGAGTTGCGGAGAAGTTATTTTTCGGTCGATCCTTATCGAATTGGACTGCGTCCCAGTTTTCGCTCAAATCAGCCTGAGGCTGTGCGGAACGTAGGGTCATAGACTCAACCCGATCGGAAAGATCAGGTTGAAGGAGCCGTCATGCCAGGCTTATGCGCCGAGTCGTTGAAGGTCTTGGTGATTTCGGCTGCCATGTGCGGACCGTCGGGGATGGTTGCCGACGCCGCTGGCCTGGGAGAACGCGAACAAGTGGCCTATACGGCGCGGCTGCGCGGCAAAGACCCGGCGGCGCGCCTCGCGGCGATCCGCGAGCTGGCCAAATTTCCCGAGCCGGCGGCCGCCCAACTCTTGATTCGGTTCGGACTGAACGACGCCAACGCCGAGGTGTGCCGCGCCGCCTATGCGACGTTGCTCGGGTCGAAAGACCAGCCGGAAGTGTGCGCCTTTCTCATCGATCAGCTCAATCAAGAGGTGCGGCACGTGCGGCACGACTCGAGTGCCCCGTTGTTGCTGGCAGTGCTGTTGAGCAGCCGTTTGGCCGACATCCAGAAATCGACGGACCGTTATTTCGAGAAGTTAGCGGCAGCGCGCGACGGCGCCGTGTTTGCCGCCACGATGGCCGATCTGCTGTCGATACACCGCATGCGCGACGATATCGAACCGCTCCTCTATCTGGCCAGGTCGAAGATGGCGGAAAAGTTCCTCGTGCGGAGGGCGATTGTCCATGCGCTGACGCAGATCGACGAGCCCGAGGCGATTGGGGCGTTGGTGGCCCTGGCAGCGAAGTTCGACGGCGAAGTGCTGGCCGACATTTGCGAGTACCTGGCCTTGGTAACTAAAAAGCAATTCACCGCTCCCGAGGAATGGGCGAAGTGGTGGGCGGAAAACAAGGCGACGTTTCAGTTCCCGCCAGGTTTGGTGCGGCCAGAGACGCGAAAGTTCGAGAACCTTGTTGTCGGCACGGCCACGCAATACTACGGTCTGCCGCTCTATGCCAGGCGGATGGTGTTCGTGGTGGACATGTCGCTCAGTATGCGTGCTCCCGCGTCGGGCTTCCCCGGCCAGGGCGGCAATGGCATGGGCGTCACGCGGATCGACGCGGCCAAGCGCGAGCTGCGCACGGTGCTGACCTCGCTGAATAGTAATGTATCGTTCGGAATCGTGACGTTTGATCGCGATTCCACGCTTTGGAAAAAGAAGCTCGTCGAAGCCACCAGCGCGAATAAGCTGGATGCGATTCGATTCGTGGAGAAGGCCCAGTTGGAACTTGGCACGTCGACGTACGATGCCCTGCAAGCCGCCTTCAAATACGACGCCGAAGCCATTTATCTGCTGACGGATGGCGCACCGGCCTCAGGGCAAGTGGTTAATCCGCTCGCAATCGTCAATACGATTACGGCGCAGAACCGCAGCCGGCGCGAATCGATTTACACGATCGGCATCGGCGTCGGGCCGGCTGGCAGCCGGTTCGAAGTCTTTTTGCAGACGCTGGCCGAGCAGAACTTCGGCCTGTTCCGCCGCGTGGACGAGTGAGAGTGTTGACGCGGCTAAATAAGCAACCACTCCAGTGACAGCCAGCCGGCTTAGGATCGACCGAAAAATAACTTCCGTTTTTCTCAACCCTCACCCTGCCCTCTCCCACAAGGGGAGAGGGGTTGCGGAGAAGTTATTCTTCGGTCGATCCTTAACTTCTCGGGCTCAGGAGGTCGAAATGGTGCCGTTTTCGCTGTGTGTTGTTTTAATCGTGTGTTGCTGCCCGCTTCCCCAACAGAGCGAGGGAGAAGCAGAAATACGAAGCAGTTGAACAGAAGGCCGCGAAGGTCGCTAAGGAGAAGAGGAAAGAAGAAGATGGAGAAAGGGAAGAGGCGAGTTGAGAGGAAGATTGGCGTGGGCCTTCGTTTCTTTCTTCGCGCTCTTCGCGAGCTTCTGTTCAAGTCCGTTTAGAACGGAATGGCGCGAATCCGGCCCAACTCCGCTGGCGCTTTCCGTTTGCGGTTTTGCTGGCCTCCGGCCGCTGGTCGAGCGGGGCCGGCGGCGGCATAATGCCTGCGTCCGGAAGCGCGTGGTCTGCGTCGCACCGTGTCCCGAAGCGTGAAAGGCAGTTGCATGAGTACCTCCGATGTTGACCCGGCCACCCCGGC
>DATCFX010001195.1:0-3428 GCA_036509275.1 Pirellulales bacterium
GCTTGAGGGGCACACCGGCCCTGTGACCGCCCTGGCATGGTCGCGTCGCGGAGATCTGCTGGCCTCGGGCAGCGACGACCGTACGGTCCGCCTGTGGGACTTCGGCCCAAAAAGGCTGCTGCGCAAACTTTCGGTCGGCCTTGAAGTACGCTCGCTGGCCTTCCATCCCAACGGCTCGCTGCTGGCCTGCGGCACGACGGATGAAGCCGTGCAACTGTGGCTTGTCGGCAGTGGCAAGCAAGTGAAAAAAAATCTCATTTCGCCGGGCGGCGAGACTACGGTCACGAGCCTCGACTGGCTCAACGACGGCCGGCTGCTGCTTGCCGGCCGGGAAAACAAGACGCTGCAGATTTGGGACTGGCTTCGCGCGGAAAAAATTGACGATCTATGGGCCTATGCTCCGGTCGAGCGTGGCAGGTTCTCTCCAGACGGCTCGCTCGTCATCGCGGCGGCGGAATGCCGCACGATATTTGTTTGGCGCCGGGTTGAATGCGAGCGTCAAGGCGCGATCATCGACCAGGGCGACCATGTGCTGCTGCTGGACTCCCGGGGAAATTATCAGCTCGATGCGTCGGCCAGGCCGGACATCTTTTTCGTGGCTCAGACATCCGCAGGTCAGCTCCTGCTTACGCCCGCCGAGTTTGCCGCCCGCTTCGGCTGGGCCAATCATCCGGAGGTCGTCAAGTTCACCGCCAGCGCCGGTGCAGCGGCTATTTCAGCCCCTGCGGCTACTGCAGGTGAGTGAAAGCCGGCAGCTTGACAAGCGCGCCGCCGTCGAGCGCCGACTGATGCGCGCACAGGCCGACGCAGGTCCAGTTGGCCGATTGCATTGCGTTGGGATACGGATCGCGATCGTCGATCAGGGCTGAAAGGAACTCGTGCGCCAGGTGCGGATGCGAGCCGCCATGACCGGCGCCTTGCGTGAACGACAGGTGCCGACGCTCGTCGGTATCGTAAATCCCGCGCATGGTGAAATCGCGAATCTCCTCGGGCAGCAAGTGCGCGTAATCGGGCACCTGGACCCGTTGTGGGATTTGCGGCTCGGGCCGTTTGGCCGTGTGCAGCACGGGCGATTCGCCTTCGACCAGCGGCCACTCGTACGATTTACGCGCGCCGTACACGTTAAAACTCTCGCGATATTGCCGCGCCGTGTCGAACAGCGAACGGTAAATCCGGGCCGATAGGTCCGAGTCTTTGAGCTTGATGTGCGTACTCTCGATGGCAAACGGCGACTGGTACTTGTCGACCAGTTCTTCACGGATCGTGCCGGAGCCGAAGCAGGAAACATACTCGGCTTCCGCACGCGTCAAGGCCAGGCAGGGGCCGACGCAATGCGTGGCGTAGTGCATCGGCGGCAGGCCGGGCCAGTAGTTCGGCCAGCCGTCCATGTCCTGCTGATGGCTGGCTTCGAGGAATTGGATTTTGCCCAGCTCGCCGGCGACATACAGCTCGCGCACGAACAAAAACTCGCGGCTATAGACGACCGTCTCCATCATCATGTACTTCAAGCCGGTCTGCCGGCATAGCTCGACGATCTGCCGGCAATCGTCGACGGACGTGGCCATCGGCACCGTGCAGGCCACGTGCTTGCCGGCCCGCAGCGCGGCGATCGACTGCCGGGCATGATCGGGAATCGGCGTGTTGATGTGGACGGCGTCGACGTTCGGGTCGGCCAGCAACTGCTCGAAATCGGTATAACGCTGCGGGACTTCGAAGGCATCGGCCAGTTGTTCGAGTTTGTCGTGATTGCGCTGACACAAGGCAACCAACTGTGCGTGGGGATGCCGCTTGTAGATCGGAATGAACTCGGCGCCGAACCCCAGGCCGACGATGGCGACCTTGATTTTTCGTTGGCTCATCGCGGTCTCGCCTTAGGAAGCAGTTCGGCCAATGCGGCCACGCCTGCGCAGAAGGGGACCGCGGCGTGTTACCGGAAGCGGCCCACGATCGCGGAGCACGAAGCAAACCGCCGGCGACCATGGCCGGCGGACAACAGAAGCGGGCGCAGCCTGTGCCAGCTAGCCGGCGGCGACCGCTCCGTGGAATAGCGCGATTCTAGAAAAGGCATCCGGCGATTACTACCGGCTGGTAAGAAAAAACTCTGCACGCGAGATCCGCCAGCGAACAACTCGGCTGGAGTTGTCGCGCCCGCGATGCTCATGAACCGCAGCAGCCGCGACGCACCGCCGACATCAACGCAGGAATACCGGAAACGGGTCATCGTTCACGGGCGCCGCCCGCGGGTCGTGTTCGCAGCCGTAACTCATGACGGCGATGATGATCGCGCCCATGAGCACAACGAGCAATAGCACCCTTGCACCTTCTTCTTGTCGCGACATGGCTGCCACCCCAGTTCGTAGATTGCCGCGCTACAGACAGCGCCCCCCCACAATGACTATTTTAGTAGCCTTGTTTCCATTGGCAATATCCGCCCGGCGAGGCCGAGGTAACGGGGGCCGGCTCAATCAAAAAGCATTGCCAGCGGGCTTCCGTGGTCGGTGATCGGCACCGGCCGGTCGCCGGCATACAGTTCTTTGGCAGGATCGATCCCGAGCGCGGTATGGATGGTTGCGTGCCAGTCGGGAATTGAAATCGGACTGGAAAGCGGCATCTTGCCCAAGGCGTCGGTACTGCCGACAACCTGCCCAGTGCGCAGGCCGCCACCGAACAGGACCGTGCTAAAGGCCGACGCCTGGTGTCCCCGGCCGCCCTGGCCGTCGAACTCGGCCGGCCGGCCAAACTCGGTGGCCACGACGACCAACGTCGAATCGAGCAGCTTTTGCCGCTCGAGATCGGCAATGAGCGTGCTGAGCCCGACGTCGAGACTGGCAATTAGCCGGTGTTGTTCGCGCTGGCCGTGAGCGTGGGTGTCCCAGCCGGTGCCGTTGATGAAGTTCAAATTAAACGACACTTCGACCCAGCGCACACCGGCCTGCACCAAGCGCCGGGCCAGCAGGCAGCGTTGTCCGAATTCGTCGCCATAGCGATTGCGCAGCGCGGCCGGCTCGCGGCGCAGCTCGAAGGCGCGGCCGAAGTCCGGGCCGCCCAAGCGGAGCGATTGTTCGATCGCCGCGTCATAATCCACCCACGCCGAGTCGCCGGCGAAGTGCGTGCGTTGCCGGTCTCGTAGAGTGCCCAGCAGAGCCCGGCGGCGCGCTTGACGTGCCACGCCAACCTCGTCGGGCGGCCGCAGGCCGGTGGGCCCAGCCTCTGTATCCGTGAGGTACAAGTAGCCGCAGCGCGCACCCAAAAAGCCCGGGCCGCGCGTCACGTTGGGATAACCGATCACGACGTAGGGGGGAACGCCCACGACGGCCGATCCCCGCTCGTGGCTAACGATCGAACCGAGCGACGGATAAACAATCGTGCCGCTGGTCGGGCGGCCGGTTTTGACCAGATTGGTGGGCCGCGCATGCTCGTCGGGCATG
>DATCFX010001196.1:0-5513 GCA_036509275.1 Pirellulales bacterium
GCCAGCGCCGCGGCAACTCGCCGATCCGACAACTATGCTCGGGCCCCGGGCGGTTGTGCCAGGCCTTCGGCATCGACATGAGCTTTAATGGCGAGCCGATCGGCCGGCGGCTCAAGCTTCGGCCCGCCACGGGGCCGGAGCCGGTCGTGGCCCGCAGCCGCCGCATCGGCATTTCGCGGGCCGTCGAGTTGGACTGGCGGTTTTACGAAGCAGGCAATGCGTTTGTGAGCGGCAGGAAGATGAAGTGAAAAGTGAAAAGCGGGCATCTCGGGCGGGGATGCTGGTTGGCTTGCGCCGGGCGGGCGTTTATGCTGGGGGCGCGGGTGAATCGTCGCCGCTTTGACCAACGCTTTCGAGGAGATTGCCGATCATGCTTCATCGTCGCCAGCTTTTGGTGTCGGCCGGTATCGGCCTGGGATTATCGCCACTGGTCCGCTGCTGGGCGGCCGATAGCCAGCCGCGCAAGCGACGCGTGCTGATGTTCACCAAGAGCTCGGGATTCCAGCACTCGGTCATCAAGCGGGACGGCGACAAGCTGTCGCACGCCGAACGAATTCTTACCGAGTTGGGCCACGCCCATGATTTCGAAGTCACGGCCACCAAGGACGGCACCGTGTTCGACAGCGATCTGGGGCCCTATGACGCGTTCTTCTTCATTACGACCGGTGACCTGACCAAGTCGGGCACCGACCAGCAGCCGCCGATGAGCCCCGAGGGTAAAAACCGCTTCCTGGCGGCCGTGGCCGGCGGCAAGGGGTTTCTTGGATCGCACTGCGCAGCCGATACGTTCCACTCGCGCGGGCCGGGTTTCGAAACGCAGACGGAGCGGGAGCCCTACATCGCAATGCTGGGCGGCGAATTCATCCGCCACGGGGCGCAGCAAGTCGCCCGGGAAATCATCATCGACCCGGCATTTCCCGGGCTGGCCGGACTGGGCAAGTCGTTCGAGATCAAGGACGAATGGTACTCGCTCAAGAATTTTGCACCCGACCTGCACGTGATTCTGTTGCAGGATACCCAGGGGATGACCGGCACGGACTACCAGCGGCCGCCTTACCCGGCGACCTGGGCTCGCCGGCACGACAAGGGGCGGGTGTTTTATACTTCGATGGGGCACCGCGAGGATGTCTGGACCAACCCCACGTTTCAGCAAATCGTGCTGGGCGGCCTGGCCTGGGCCACCGGCAACGTGCAAGCCGAGGTGCCGCCGAATCTCCAGCAGGCGGCCCCCGGGGCTGGCGTCATGCCACCGCTACCGCCGCCCAAGCCGAAGAAGAAACCCGCCTGAACGTGGGCAGCCCGGGTAGCGGAATGCGTGAGAATTCTGCAGGTGGCCGGTCGAGGCGACGGAAGTCTCACGACTTCCGCTACGGCGCTGCGTCGGCCCGGCGAGCGGAGCCGCGCCGGGCGGGGCTTGTGTCGAGCGTCGGCCCTTGGTCCCGCTCGGCTCGCGGGACCTACGACGGATCGGTTGTGGAAAAGCGACGGCGTTAATTGACAGTGCAACAGGGCGTCATTACGTTGAAACAGAGTCCGCGACCGGCTTTGGGGCGCGACCGGCGAAACGCGGACGTTCCCCTTTCTTCCCGGGAGTCCACTGCTCGTGAGCGGCTGGACTGCCGGCCGACAAGCACAGTTGCTGCCGTGTGTGCAGTGCTGCACCGCAGCTTGTCAGTGGTCTAGTTAACGCCCGGCAGGCGGCTGGGCTTAAATCGCGGCCGGACCGGCTGAACCAATCGCAAGCAAGAGTGGGAAATCGTCGATGGCAAAACGGGGTGACTTCACCGACATCTTGATTCGCAAGGGAATCATCACGGCCCAGCAGGTGGAGGAAGCACGGAAGACGTCGCGCACCGCCAATATCAGTGTCGGCGACGCGCTGATCAAGCTGGGCCACGCCACCGGCGACGACGTGGCCCAGGCCATGGCGCAGGAGCACTCGCTGGACTATATCGACCTGAACGAGACGAAGATTCCGGCCGCGGTGATCGAACTGCTCAGCGAGTCGGTGGCGCGGGAAAATACGGTTTTGCCGCTATCGGTGGGGGCCGACAGCTCGTTGAAGGTGGTGGTCGTCGATCCGTTCGACCTCGATTTGCAGGACAAGTTGCGGTTTATCCTGAACCGCAAGATCGAGATTGCGCTGGCCAGCCGCGAGGCCATCACGGCGGCGATCAACCGCTGCTATGGGGGTGGCGCTGCCGGCGCGATCGAGGAGTTCGCCGAGGGGGCCATCGACTTCGCCGAGACGGGTGGATCCGGCGAAGAAGAGATGGACGAATCGAGCGCGCCGATTATCCGCCTGGTGCAGATGATCATTACCGACGCGGTCAAATCCCGGGCGTCGGACATTCACATCGAGCCATTCGAGGACCGCGTCCGGGTGCGTTTCCGGGTGGATGGCGTGCTGGTCGAGCGGGACGCGGCGGCCCGGCGGCTGTTGGGCCCCATGTTGTCGCGCATCAAAATCCTGGCCAAGATCGACATTGCCGAGCGCCGCCGCCCCCAGGACGGGCGGATCAAGGTCACGGTGGGCGAAAAGGAGCTGGACCTGCGCGTCAGCGTGCTGCCCACCAACCACGGCCAATCGATCGTGATGCGCTTATTGGATAAGGACAACATCAAGGTTGGCCTCAAGCAATTGGGCATGGCCGAAGAAGACCTGAAGGCGTTTCAAAACCTGGTCCGCCGCCCCAACGGCATCATCCTGGTGACCGGTCCCACCGGTTCGGGCAAGACCACAACGCTCTATGCCGCGCTGAACGATTTGAACCGGCCGGACCGCAAAATCATTACGGCCGAAGACCCGGTCGAGTACTACCTGCCGGGCATCAACCAAGTGGAAGTACGGCACAGCATCGGGCTGGATTTCGCCCGAATTATTCGGGCCATGCTGCGTCAGGCCCCCAACATCATCTTGGTGGGGGAGATGCGGGATTCGGAAACGGCGGAGATGGGAATTCAAGCATCTCTGACAGGACACTTGGTTTTCAGTACACTACATACGAACGATGCGCCCGGTGCTGTTACACGTATGGTTGACATGGGGGTGCCCGCCTACCTGGTCGCCAGCAGCGTCATTGCGATCCTGGCCCAGCGCCTGGTGCGGACGGTTTGCCCCAAGTGCAAGCAGCCGCATCGGCCCACCGATTCGGTGCTCGAAGCGGCCGGCATCCGCCGCGAACTGGCCGACAAGGCGATTTTTATGAAGGGCAAGGGTTGTTCGAATTGCAACAAGACGGGCTACCGGGGGCGATTGGGCATCTACGAATTGATGATGATGAGCTCACGCATCCGGGAGCTTTCGTTTCAGGGAGTGAGCACCCAGGACTTGCGTAAAGCGGCCGTGGCACAAGGCATGCGCACGCTCTACCAGGACGGGATCTACAAGGCCTTGCGTGGGATTACGACGATCGAAGAGGTGTTCCGCGTCGCCAAGCGGGCCGACGACGAGTGAGCGCGGCTGCGAGTCGGTCAATTGCGCCGCGTGGTCGTTGGGTTGGCAGGCAGGTTGCCGATCGGACGAGGATCGCCAGCCTGCGGTCGGCGGAGCGGGAAGCGGAAAGCGAACGTGAGAGGGGGCCTGGGCGGATGGGTGCCGCGTGTGCATCCGACCGCTGGCAGGGGCTGATTTCGGCGGGCGTGCCGTGCGACAATTTGCTGCTGCCGCTAGCGCGAGCGAATAATCATTCGGTGCTCTGGCCGAGCCGGTTCTCGGGGGTCACAGCAGCGGGAACGAAGTTGTCTGTTCGTTCTTGCAGTGCAGGGGCCGCAGGCGGCAATTCAAGGCGCGCTGCTTCCATTCAGGGAGATTGATCGGTCATGGGAACCGTGCTCATCGACAAACTGTTGCAGGTGGTGGTCAACCAGGGGGCCAGCGATCTGCACATTGCCGTCGGCCAGCCGCCCGTGTTGCGGTTGCACGGCCGGCTGCGAAAGCTGGAAACCAAGGTGCTGACCTCGGAAGACACCGTGGGGCTGATGAAAAGCATCACGCCCGAACGCTGCCAGACCGAGTTGCAGGAGGCCGGCGGGACGGACTTTGGCTTTGCCTTTGGCACGGCGGCCCGCTTCCGCGTGTCGGTGTTCAAGCAGAAGGGCAACATCGGGTTGGTGTTGCGGCAGATTCCCAACAAACTGCTGTCGATGGACGACCTGGGACTGCCCAAGGCGGTCAAGGAGTTGATCCTGCGGCCGCGCGGGCTGTTTTTGGTGACCGGCCCCACGGGTTCGGGCAAGAGTACGAGCCTGGCGGCGATGATTAATTACCTGAACGAGAACGTCGACCATCACATCATTACGATCGAGGACCCGATCGAGTTTCACCACGAACACAAGATGTCGACGGTGAACCAGCGGGAGATCGGCGTGGACGTGGGGAGTTTTTCGGAGGCCATTCGGCGGGCCTTGCGGCAGGATCCGGACGTGATCCTGGTGGGCGAAATGCGCGACCTGGAAACGATCGAGGCGGCCATCACGGCGGCCGAAACGGGGCACATCGTGTTCGGCACGCTGCACACGACGGGTGCCCAGGGCACGGTGAACCGCATCATCGACGTGTTTCCGACCAATCAGCAGGACCAGATCCGCACGCAGTTGTCGACCTCGATCATCGGCGTGATGTCGCAGGCGCTGCTGCCGAAGATCAAGGGGGGGCGCGTTGCCGCCCACGAAATGCTGGTGGTCACGCCGGCCATTGCCAACCTGATCCGCGAGAACAAAACGTTCCGCATCAACTCGGCGATTCAGACCGGCGCCAAGCAGGGCATGCAATTGCTCGACGACCACCTGTACCGGCTGTGGCGCGACGGCATCGTGGCCAAGGAAGAGGTGATGATCAAGTCGAACCAACCTGACGACCTGGCCAACCGCATCAGCCGCGCCGAGCGCGGCCTGTCTGACGAAGACGACGCAGTGCGGGATCGCATGGCGAGAGAAGCAAGCTGAGAGAGGAAATGATGAATGCGGAAGGATGAATGATGAATGGCATTCATCCACTAACGGCCCGCGGCTCGTCTTTCCGTTCAGCATTCATCCTTCATACTTCCGCATTTTCCCTATGGCTCCAAAAAAGATCGGCCAAATCCTGATCGAACTGGGCTTCATCGACGAAGACCAGCTCGAAACGCTGCTGGAAGAGCAGCACAAGCGCGCGGGCGAGTTGATCGGCCAGATCGCCATCGAGCTGGAGATGGTCACGGACGATAAGCTGGCCGAGGCGCTGGCCCAGCAGATGGGCATGCAGGCCATCAGCCTCAGCGAGATCGTGATCTCGCCCGAGGTCTTGGGCTACGTCACCGAGCCGATGGCCAATCTCTACAAGATCTGCCCCATCGCCTTTCGCGACAACACGCTGACGATCGCCATGTGCGATCCGCAGAACCTGGCGGTGCTGGACGAGCTGCGCAACTTCCTGGGCTACGACATTCGCGCCGTGGTCACGACGCCGCGCGAAATCAAGGCGGCCTTGGATCGTTATTACTCGAGCGCCGAGAGCGTCGAATCGCTGTTGA
>DATCFX010001197.1:0-4680 GCA_036509275.1 Pirellulales bacterium
CCTCCTCGAACACCTGGATGGCCTCTTGCGGCTTGCGCCGCGCCAGGTTGACTTTGCCCAGTGCCAGCCGGGCCTCGTCGGCCTGCGACAGTTTCGGCCAGGTCTTGACCGTAAAATCCGTGATCTTCATGAGCCGATCGAGCGCCTCGGGCGCCTCGGGCTTGCCGCCCGAACCGATATACAACTTGAGCGCGGCGTCAACGGCCATTGCCGCAGCCACCGGGGCGCTCTTGGGGTCGGTCGTCGGGTCGTGGGCCAGGGCCTCGAAGGCGTCCAGGGCTTCGGCCGTTTTGCCGCTGTATAGATACCCACCGGCCAAAGCCATGCGCGTGACCGGAATCAACTTCCGATCGGCCGCCAGCTTGCTGGCTTTCGCCATTTCCAGGCCGGCCTGGTAGGCCTCGATGGCTTCGTCCCAGCGGGCCCCCTTGGCGGCGTCGTCGCCGACGGCCAAGGCCTCCTTGATATCGATGAATTTCGCGCCGCCTACGATGTGCGAAAGCGTGCGCTTCAGCAGGATCGCCTCCTGCATATACGGACCCGGAATCGCGGCCGCCTTGGTCAGCAGTTGCTTGGCTTGACCCTCCAGCTTTTTGCGATCGTCGCCCTCCAGCTTCTTGGCTTTTTCCAGCTCGGTTTCGGCCAAGAGCATGGCAATGTTCTGGTACGCCAGCGATCGCTGCTGCGGCTGCGTCCGGTAATACAAGCGCACCCACTCCTCGGCGTCGGCGATGACTTCGTCACGCTTGGTGTCGGCGTCGGCCGGCTTCTTCTGGACGTCGAGCAACTGAGCGTCGGCCAGCTTGATCTCCAGGCGGCTCCGCTCGACCTCGGCAAACAGGTTTTCCCACTCGGGCTCGATCTTGACGTTGCCGTCGGGCGGCGCGTTGGCCAGCACCTCGTCGTAGACGTCCACCGCCAGTTGCTCGTCGCCCATTTCGTCGGCCGACTTGCCGTGGTACAGGTGGGCATACAGGCCGACGCGGAGCTGGCGGTTGTACTGGTAGATGCGATCGAACTCCTGGATGGCCGCCATGAAGGCCGCCTTGCGCTTGGGATCCTTCTTGTCGGTATAGGTGCGGCCCAACTTGTAGTCGGCCCCGCCCAGCTTGAAGCGGGCGCCCAGCAGTTGCGATTCGGCGATCTCGACCTTGGTCGGCGGTTGCACCTTGCCCGGTCGCACGACCCGGCGCGGCGGCTTGTCGGCCGCTGCCTCGGCTGCCTTTTTCTCTTCGGCGACGGCCGCGTTGAATTGCGTCTCGTACAACTCGACGGCCTTCTCGTACTTCGGCCGCGCGTCTTCGAAATCCTTGCGAGCGTCGAGAAACAGCGGGCTGGGCTCCTTGCCCTTGGCACGCAACGCCAGGGCCAGCACCTTGTCGCCGCGCTCGGAGGCCAGGTCGCCGAACGCGACGAAGGCCGCCGCCGCGCGCGGATGGTCGGCATGCTCCTTCAGAAACTTTTGCAAATGGTCCTGCGCCGTTGCCAGCCACTGGGCCGATTCGTCGGCATTCAGCGTCTCGGCCGCCGCCACGCGCAGCGCCGTGGCCATTTCCAGATCCAATACCGCCCGAAAATCGGCGGGCAAGTCCGACCGGCCACTGAGTTGCTTCAGATAATCGACGGCCAACTCGCCATAACCGCGCTCATACAGCCCGTCGAGAAACGGAATGAACGCCTCGTCGGCTCGGGCGGTCGGGGCCGCCGAGCACGCACAGCAAACGAGCAGGAAAGCACACAAGCGCGGAGCGGAGAGAAAATATCGCATGAGGAACACGGCGTGGGTGATGATTCGGAGAAAAGGGAAGTTTTAATGCAGCGTGGGTAGGGCCCCGCCCCACACGCTGCCGGGCGACGCGGCTATTTTTCCGGTCGGCGGGCCTGATCCTTCTTGTCCAGTGTATAGAGCGGAAGATAGCGATAATAGACCTCCAGCGTCAGCGTCGCCAAACTGGTGGTCATGATCCGGCCGCCCGTGCCGGCCGCATGACCGTCGGGCGCAGGTTTTTGCGGGTCCCAACTGCCGGCGGCACAACCTTCCTTGACCTGCGACTCGACCAGCACGCGGCGCATGGCGAAATTCCATTTGTCCCAGTCCGCGTCCGGCTTGTTGTGCATGACCTGGGTGGCGTAATACCAGTAGTAGCTGTTGCGGGTCTTGTTGCTGGGGAGGAGCTTCATCAGATAAGCATGGCCTTCGGCCAGCGACGGGTCGTCTTTCGTAGCCCCCAGATACTGGGTGCATAGCAGGCCGACGGATGTCATCGTGGGTGAAGGGTTGCTCTCGGGGATGTAGCCGAACAGCCCCCCTTGCTTGCTCTTGGATGAGGCCAATTTAAGGTATTTCTTGCCCAGCGCCATGACGTTGCGATCAACCGCCAGGCCGGCCATCTGACCGCTCTTGAGCGCCATCAATTGCCAGCCGGTGACCGAGGTGTCGCCCGACTGACCGCGAGTGTAGCGCCAGCCGCCGTCGTCCTTGTTCTGAGCCGACTCGATAAACTTGATGGCGGCCTGTGCGGCGGCCCCGATTTGCTTGTCTTTGCTCAGGCCGAAGGCTTCGCAGAGGCAGATCGTGGCCAGGCCGTGCCCGTACATTTCCGAGCCGGTGCCTTTGCCCAAGCTGCCGGTGGCGGGATCCTGGTGCTTGACGAGCCAGAACAGTCCACCGTAGATGCTCTTTTGGTACGGACCCTTGGTCTGGTGCGTCTGCCCGGCCGCCAGGAATGGCAGCACGGCAAAGGCCGTGGCCGCCGGGTCGCATTTGATTTTGCCGGCACCGGTGCAAGTCGTGTCCTTGCACTGCCGCGGATAATCGCCGAGGCTCCAGCCGCCATCGGCCGACTGGTGGCGCCGGAACCAATTCAGCGCCGCACTCACAGCTGATTGGGTCGCCTTCGTGCCACCGCCAACGCCGAGTGGATTCTTGCCCCCCTCGACGCGACCGATAAACGCCGGGGCGGGCGATGGCTTTCTACCGCTTGGGTCCCTCGTCCCGTCGCCCGGGGGTTCGAGCGACCGGGAGTCGAACATCGCCAACGCGGTCGCCGCGCTGGGGCCGGGCGGCTCGGTAAAGTTGTCGCCCGTGCCGCCGTTCGCAGCGGGCGGCTCGATCGCCGTAGGATCGGTGGGCGGATCCAAAAAGGCGTCCGCCGGCGTTGGCGGCGCGATCTCCAAGGGCGGCGGCACCAGCACCGATTCCTCGAACCGCAAATGCTCCAGCGGCAGATCGTTGGGAATCACGGTATCGATCGCCGGCTCCAGCGGCTCGGCGTCGATCAACGTGCGCGCCACGTGGACGGTGCCTAGCACTAGCGCGACAACAATGAAGATGGCCAGATGGCCGAGCACGCTGGCGGCCCAGAATGGGCCGACGCGCGCGGCCCAGGCGAGTAGCGCCGCGATCAGCCGAGGGCTGGGCGCGGCCTCGAGTTGACAACGCGGCAGATCGACGCTGGACATGGCGAGCGCCTCCTCTTGGCACAACCACGGATCCGCGCAGATGCGGAAAGAAATGAGTCCCGCGCGGCCGCCAACTGCGGTGCTTCTCTAACGCCCATCGAGCCGGGTACCCGGCCCACGCTTCGCGGACATGTCGTCCGATCGCGCCCGGCGCCCAACACTCATGCCCACGCGGCGTTGGCATGACACCCACCGTGCCCAGCGCCGCGCCAGTCGTTACTGATTTGTTGCCGGCGGCTACTTGGCTTCGTTCATCGCGACCTTGCCGCCAGCTTCTTCCTTCTTGTCGAGTTGATACAACGGCAGATAGCGGTAGTAGACTTCGAGCGTGAGCGTGGACAGGCTGGTGGTCATGATCCGGCCGCCGGTTTCGGCCGCATGGCCGTCGGGCAGCGGCTTGTAGGGATCCCAACTGCCGCCGGCGCAGCCTTCCTTGACTTGCGTTTCGATCAGCGTGCGGCGCATGGCGCGGTTCCAGGTGTCCCACTCGGGGCCGGGCAGGTTGTGCATGACCTGCGTGGCGTAATACCAGTAGTAGGTGTTGCGGGTCTTGTTGGTCGGCAGCAGCTTCATGACATAGTGCTCGCCTTCGACCATGGGATCGTCGTTGCGCTTTACGCCCATGTATTGGCTGCACAGCAGGCCCACGGCCGTCATCGTCGGCGACGGGGCGCTCTCGGGCAGGTAGCCGAACAGCCCGCCCTTTTTGCTCTTGGCCGAGGCCAGCTTGAGATAGTGCTTGGCCAGTTTCATGACGTCTTCGTCGACCGTGAGGCC
The DNA here is from genome assembly GCA_036509275.1 of Pirellulales bacterium. Lineage (GTDB taxonomy): Bacteria > Planctomycetota > Planctomycetia > Pirellulales > PNKZ01 > DATATB01. The sequence continues at coordinate 4,240 of DATCFX010001197.1, forward strand.
GGCCATGTGCGCACTTTTCAGCGCCATGATCTGCCAGCCGACCACGGAGGTGTCGCCGGCCTGGCCGGGCGTGTAGCGCCAGCCGCCGTCTTCTTTGTTTTGCGCCATTTCGATGAACTTGATGGCCGACTGCGCGGCGGCCCCGAGTTGCTTGTCCTTGCTCAGGCCAAAGGCTTCGCACAGGCAGATGCTGGCCAGGCCGTGCGTGTACATCAGCGAGCTGGTGCCCTTGCCCAGGCTGCCGGTGGTGGGGTCCTGGTGTTTGGCGAGCCAGTACAGGCCACCGTAGATCGTCTTCTGATAGGGTCCCTTGCTGAGGTGGGTCTGGCCGGCGGCCAGGAACGGCAGCATGGCGAAGGCCGTGGCGGCCGGATCGCTTTTGACTTTGCCGGCGCCCGTGCAGGTGCTGTCTTTGCACTGGCGGGTGTACTCGCCCAGGCT
>DATCFX010001198.1:0-2754 GCA_036509275.1 Pirellulales bacterium
CGTCCCAGCCGTCGGGATGCGATTGATCGAGGATGCCGAGGAACGAACGCCCCTGCAAGCCGAGGTCGCGTTTTTTCGACTTCTTCGGCCTGGTGGGATCGATCGCCGTCATTTTTTCGGGGCTGACGCCGGTGAATTCGAGAATCGTGGGCACCAAGTCGGCAAACGTCACGCGGGCGTCGGTGACGACGGGGCTGGCCTGTCCCGGCCGGCGAACGATCAGCGGCAGGTTGATGCCGGGCTGATAGAGCGTGGTCTTGGCCCCGGGAAACGGCGGCCCGTTGTCGCTGAGCACCATGACCAGCGTGTCGTCGGCGTGTCCCGTGTCGGCCAGCGCCGTGAGCAGGGCGCCGATGCCTTGATCCAGCCGGTTGATGGCTTGCAAGAACTCGGCCCACTCGCGCCGCACCTCGGGCTTTTCGGGCAGCCAGGCCGGCGGCGTGATCTTTTCCGGATCGAAGGCCACGGGCGTCACGCCGCGGTGCGGCTTTTCGTTGGCGAATCCGCCCGCTCCGCCGGCCCGGTGCGGGTCGAAGGGGCAGAAATACAGGAAGAACGGCCGCTCGTCTTTTTCTTCGAGAAACTTGCGGGCGGCCGCGGCCAGGGCCACGGGATTATGGCCGTCGATGCCCTGATTGTAGTAGCGCTCGAAGTGGTATACCGGCTCGGGCGCGACGTGGTATTTGCCCACCGAGCAGGTGCGGTAGCCGGCCTCGGCCAGGGCCACGGGCAGCGTGCGCATCCACTCGTAGGTGCGAAAATGGTTGTAGCCGTGCTCGTGGCCGTAGTGGGCCGTGGCATGGTTGTAGCGGCCCGAGAGAATCACGGAGCGGCAAGCGCTGCAGCTAGACGTGGTGCAATACGCCTGGGTGAAGCGCGTGGCGCCTGCGGCCAAGCGATCGAGGTGCGGCGTGCGCGTCTGCTGATCGCCATAGCAACCCACTTGCAGGCCCAAATCGTCGGCCACGACGACCAGCACGTTCTTTTGTGCGGCCGGTGCTTTTTGTGCGGCCACTGCGGATTGTGCGATGGCCATGAACAATAGAAACGGCACGACGCAACGGCAAAGCATGGGGACGGCTCCATCAAACGCGGGCAATTGCGATTTCCAGCAGCCGTGTCATTGTGAACCACGGTCGGAGGCATGTCCACGTTTTCGATTAAACGTGCTGGAAGAACCATTCGATTCGCCAGGCGCTTGAAGCCGGCGCGGCCAGCGGCTAGCATTGACACGCCTGCCTCGAAACCGTCCCGCCTCTGGAATCGCCGCCGTATGAGTGTCCCGGGTTCCGCTCCAGCTCGACTGACGGCCACGCAATGGCTGATCTGCGTCATCGCCTCGATCGGATTTGCGTTCGACATTTACGAGCTGCTGCTGATGCCGCTGATTGCCCGGCCCGCGCTGAGCGAGCTGACCGGCTTTAAGCCCGGCAGCCCGGAGTTCCAGAGTTGGGTGGGCGCGATGTTCTACGTGCCGGCATTTGCCGGCGGCATTTTCGGCTTGCTGGGCGGCTATTTGACCGACCGGCTCGGCCGCCGCCGCGTGCTGACCGGCAGCATTCTGCTCTATGCCTTCTCGGCGTTTGCCTCCGGGTACTCGACGTCGATCGGCATGTTGTTGTTTTTTCGCTCGACGACGTTCGTCGGCGTGTGCATCGAGTTTGTCGCAGCCGTGGCCTGGCTGGCCGAGCTGTTCGACGATCCGAAGCAGCGCGAGCGCGTGCTGGGCTACACACAGGCGTTTTCATCCATCGGTGGCCTGCTGGTAGCCTGGATCAATGGCCTGGCCGTGCAACACGCCGCCAGCCTGCCGGCAATCGTCATTCCGGGCTTCATGCAGGGCTCGCTGGGCAGCGTGGGCACGCCGCACGAGGCCTGGCGCTACACGCTGATGTCCGGCCTGATTCCGGCCATTCCGCTGATCCTGATCCGGCCGTTCCTGCCCGAGTCGCCGAAGTGGCAGCAGAAGAAGTCGGCCGGCACGCTCAAACGGCCGAGCTTTGCCGAACTGTTTTCACCGGCTCTGCGGCGGACGACGATCGTGACCACCATCATGTTCGCGTGCAGCTATGGCGCCGCGTTTGGGGCGATCCAGCAGATTCCGCAGATCGTGCCGGGCTTGCCCGAGGTGCAGGCCCAAAGCCAAGGCAAATCGGTTCCCCAGCAGAAGGCAATCTCGCAGGGCACCGCCGCCAAGGTGACCAAGGTGCAGGAAATCGGCGGCCTGCTGGGAAGGTTCCTGTTGGCGGTGTTGGCGGTGCGGATTGTCAGCCGGCGGTTGCTGCTGCGAATTTTCCAGGTGCCGGGACTGATACTGATGCCGATCGTGTTTGGCTACATGGCGGTGACCGGGCTATCGGCACTCTATGCCGGGGCCTTTTTTGCAGGCCTGGTGACGGTGGCGCAATTCAGCTTTTGGGGCAACTATTTGCCGCGCGTCTATCCGGTCCACCTGCGCGGCACGGGCGAGAGTTTTGCCGCCAATATCGGCGGCCGGATGATCGGCACTTCGTTCGCGGCGCTGACGAGTTATGTCGCGACCCTGTCATTCGTGCCCGGCAGCGGGGCGCCTCAGAAGATTGCTTACACAGCGGCGGCCGTCGGCACGGGCGTGTACTTGATCGGTTTGATTGCCAGCTTCTGGCTGCCGGAACCCGGTCCCGAAGAATTAGCGGATTAGAAGGTGGTCGAGCGGCGAAGCGGTGGCCAATTGGGGGTGCCACTGCTGGCCGGGTGCTAGGTGCCAGGCCCACG
>DATCFX010001199.1:0-10009 GCA_036509275.1 Pirellulales bacterium
TTTCCACTACACGCCCGCGCGTCGAAAAAACGTCCACGACCTCCCGCCGCGTCGCCATCACAACACGACTTACGTCAAAACGGCGTCCGAAAAAATCGCTCGCCCACCGATTTTTTTCAAACCCTGGGGAAGTTGGGCTAACGATCGACCGAAGAATAACTTCTCCGCGACACCTCTCCCCTTGTGGGAGAGGGCAGGGTGAGGGGCCGGGAAAAACGGAAGTTGTTTTTCGGTCGATCCTAACGCGGGCAACCCATCCGCGCTTTGTGAGGGTTCTGTCTGATATGAATGCCCCCGGCCATCATGCGCATGATGGCCGAGGGCTACACTTTCTCGCGTCACACCTGCATGCGTCATTGACAACGCGCGCCGCTCTCGATAGGATCCGAGCGACTTCTTTCTTTGGCGTTCGTAAGCCGAGTGGACCATGCAGGCTGGCGTTGGAAAAATCGCGGTGTGGCTGGCACTGATCGCCTATCTGGCGCTCAGCGGCCTGGGCACCGGCTTCCACTCGCTGGTTCATCACGAGCACGCTCCGCACGTCTCCTGCCACGCTGCCAGTGGTGCGATTGGCACTGCACCGGAAGCGGGCAGCGTGCTGGAAGCGGGCGAGCACGCGCATGACGACGACGCGTGCCCGATCTGCCATTTCCAGCGGCTTGTGCAACTCCCCGTCAGCGTCGATCGGGCGCTGCGGGGTGTCGCCGTCGCACCGGCCCCGGCCGTCCAGCACGATTCTCCGCGGCTGGCTCCCGTCTGCCTCCCCTATGCTCCGCGCGGCCCTCCCGACCGCGCGGCAGATCACGCCTGAGTTTCGCCGTCGGCCCGCTGGCCACTGGGTCATTGGGCCGCTGCGCAAGCCGGGCCATCATGGTTCCCCTGTCAATGCAAGTTAGTGCTGCGCCCGGGTCGTAGGATCCCGCCCAGTCATCCAGCGGCCCGGATACGGCCGCGGGCTCGCCCTGCGCTGGGGGATTGCGTGTCGCTTATCGCCACGCGGGCGGTTCTCGAACGCGATGCCAGATCGATCGATGGATTGCCGCCAACACCCGGCGGCCGCACTTTGCGGAGTGGCGCACATGGTGTGAGACCGCGGACTGCCGCGGCGGGCATTTCATCGCTCCGAGGCTAGCGCTGCGCGAACACCACGCCGGCGAGTCACGCCAACGAGCGCGCATGGGCAAACGCTGCGCGCAACGATTGGTCGCCTCACTTACATGCAAAATGAACATCACTTTTCGGGAGATTGTGAGATATGAATGCGCTCCATACGCAACTGAATCGAAATACCAGTACGAATCGGAATTGCACCCGTGGCCGCCGTGGCTTGACGCTGATCGAGCTCGTCGTCGTGTTGATGATCGTGGTCGCGCTCGCCGGAGTCCTGATTCCGATGCTTCCGAGCATGCTCACCCGTGCTCATGTGGGTGGACACACTACCAACGTGGTGGAACTCGACAAGTTGGTCGACGCCTACCAGGCCATGAACAATGCTTTTCCCGACAACTGGGACGCCCTGACCGATGGAAGCAGCATGATTAACTACATGGCGGGCGGCGTGCTGGATCCGATCAGTGTACCTGCGACCTACTGGAGCAGCGGGGGCACAGGCAGCGCGACCAACCAGGCAGGGGGCGTCTTCACCCAGAGTAGTGCGAGCGCGTCCGAATTGACGGCCCTCCAAGCCGCTGGGATTGTCCATGTCTATCCCCTGCTGAGCAGCGCGGGTGGCTCGCCGTGGGATGGCGGTGTGTTCGACCCCACGTTTGACAACTATTCAACGGCCCCAGGGACACCGACCACCATTAGCACGAGTACGGCCCTTGTTTTCATCGATCCGACGGCCAACGGCGTGGCGTATAAGTTCATTCAAAACCAGTACCCAAACTGGAGCACAAGCGCCCGTTACGTGGCGCTTGGAATAGGAGAACGTTGCACCCTGATCGGGAAATGGGCCCCCACGCCTCCGGTCCATTTTTCAGACACCCAGGACGCTACCCCCGAGTACAGCTACGCGCGCTACGTGGCGATTTTCAAGGTGTCGGACCCCAGTGCGCCGGGCGGCATCAACATGGCCCAGTTCATCGGCACGGCCGCCATCCACAGCGTTGGGCCCACGAACCTCAGCAGCGAATTCCAGAACTGGTATCAGATCAACAACGGCGGCGCTTAACGCGGCTGGCTCGCTAATGCTGGGCCGGGTTCTCCCGGTGGTCGAGATGCGACCATCGGGAGGCTCGCCGGCACGAAACGGAGAGGCAGCAACGGAGAGGCAGCGAAGATGATCGAATCGTCGCGCAAGAGCTTTGCAGCCATCGCCCTGCGGCTGCGCGGTGCCTGCGACAATTTGCCACATTGTAGCCGCCGCGCTGCGCTGGCGAGAATCTATTTGTAGCATCGGCACGCCGCGGGCAAACCGGCCCGCGCGGTTGTCCGCGATACGAAAGGTCGACAAAATTGCCGCCGCTCGCTGCCTACCCGCTTGCAGACCGCCGGGTCAAGGCCTATCGTATCGGCGAGCCAGCCGCTCTGGAGTGGTTGGCGCCGAGCGAGCGCAGGATATCGCGTTATGAACTGCAATCGCGGATGCTTCTGGAAGCGGAAGATCAAGCTCGCTCGGGCTGCGCGCGGCGTTCTGGCCGTGTGGTTCGCCGTGCTGAGCCTGGGCGTGCCGCTGCCGGCGCCGGCGGTGAGCGATCTCGCGGACGCCAGCGGTGCGTCCGCGGCCCATGTGTCCACGGCGCACGGGGCGTCGCCGCAGGCCTTTCCCTGCCAGGATCACCGCTGTGGCTGCCGCGATGCCGATCATTGCTGGCGATCGTGCTGTTGCCTGACCCGCGAACAAAAGTTCGCCTGGGCCGTCGAGCACGGCGTGACGCCGCCGGCCTCGTTCTTTGCCGGGCAGCCGCCGATCAGCCACGCGAGCGTCGCCAAGAAGAGCATCGCCAAGAAAGCGGCTCCGGCCACGCCGGTCGGTTGCTGCGCAAAACATCAACGTACACACGCGGTCGCGGCCAGTTCGAAGCCGCTGCCCAGCATGCCGAGCGGCGAATCGGCCGCCGGCGCACAGGTGACGCTCATCAGCGCTCTGGGTTGCCAGGGCACGACCATGAGTTGGATGATCACGGTTCCGCCCAGCATGCGGCCCGCAGCGGCGCTGGGCGATCTGGCGGCGCAGCCGAACAGTGCGCCGCTGGCGTGCGAGCCGTTGCTGGATGTTTCCTCCCCTTCGTTTGCGCCTCCCGTTCCTCCTCCTCGCCACGGCTGAAACGAGCTGTTTTCGTTCGTTTCCCCGTTTCTACCGCGGATTGGCGTACTGTTGCGCGAGCGATTGCGGCTGCTGCCGCGTGCCGCGTTTCACGCGCCGCCCGCAGAGGTTTGCCGCCAGTCGAAGCTGCGCGCTCTCTGTGTTCTGTTGCGCGCCGAGCGATTCGCTGCCGCGAGAATGGAGGTTCGTTCTCATGAGGTTTTCATCGCTTAATTCCCGATTTGTCCGTCGTTGCCGCGCCGGCCTGACCCTGATGGAATTGGTCGTGGTGATGGTGATTTTGATTGCCTTGGCGGGCATCGTACTGCCGCTACTGCCCAGCATGTTGACCCGCGCCCACACCTCGACCACGGCCACCAACGCCGTCGAAGCGAGCAAGGCCGTGCAACTCTACTACAACCTGTACAGCGGCTACCCGAACAATCTCGACAACCTGACCACCGGGTCCGGCACAATTGCCAGCTATCTGGCCGCCGGCCAGAGCACCGATCTACTGGCGTACACGCTGACGACGGCGGACGTCGCTGCGCTCAACAACGCCGGCATTACGAATGTTTTGCCGATTGTCGAGAACACGACCGGCACGACCGGTGGCTTCTGGTCGCCGACGTTCAACCCCTATAGCACGACCAGCCTGATGAATGCCACGCTGCTCGCTACGAACTCCACACCCATCTCGACGAGCACCTCGGTCGTAGGCGTCACGCAGCAGGCCGTCACGCGCGAGCTGGGCATGATTGCCAACGGCACATCGACGACCAATCCGGCGACATACGTCATGTTCGGCCTGGGCGACTATAGCAGCATGGCCGGCAGGACGCTGGAAGAGGCGCCGGTGCATTTTGACGACTCTTCCACGGGCCAACCCAACGTGGTCTACGGCCGCTTCGGCCTGGTGTTTCAGACTCAGGACGGGTCGGGCACGCCGCTAGTGGCCGCCAAGTTCATCGGCACGGTCGACCTGGCCGATGCCGACGGCATCTCTGACGCGTCGGATCACTTGCAGACCTACTACCAGTTGAAGTAAGCGGGGCAGGGCACCTCGGAGCCCCAGGGGAAGCATCCCCTGGGCTTCGGGGGGCTTTGCCTACGAACTGTGTGATTGAACAGGAGTGCTAAACAATTGAACAGTTCCAGGGCCGTTTGCCGGCGCTCCAGCGGACTTGAGCACCGGTTAGAAAACCGTCCGACCTGTCGAAAAAATGGTCGCCGCCACGCGGCCCGCGCCTAGCGTGTAGCGCCATGCGTCCGACCCACAGCGCCAAAAAATCGCTGGGCACTTGCAATTGAGACTCAGTATCAGTAGGATACGCTCCTTTCGCCGGGCGGAGTATTGCTAGCTCTGCCGACGCTTTGGCAGACGGGTGCCAAAGGGGCCATTTTTCTCGAAGGGAGAGCTGCTTTATGAAGAAACGTCATGAGCGTCGCGCCGGGTTTACGCTGGTCGAATTGATCGTGGTCGTGGCCATCGTTGCCGTGCTGGCATCCCTGGTGCTGTCGCGGTTTGACGGGCTGTTGAAAAACGCCGGTCACGCAGCCGCGGCTTCGTCGATGGCCGATGCGGGCCAGTCGATTGAGGCGTGGTTTACCGCCAACAGGATGTACCCCGACGGCTGGGACACGCGGTTGAGCGGCGGCGCCCTGCTGTCGGCCGCCGCGGGGACCACCCCCGGGCTGCCGCCCGAGTTGGTGGGCTCGACCGGCAGGTTGACCACCTACCAGTTGACTGCGGGCGATGCGCTGGGCTTCAACAATGTCGGCATTAAGACGCTCTTCAACATGGACGCCACGCCCTTGTCGGAAGTGTCGCGATTGAACGACGAGTTCAACACGCCCACCACGCTCGCCTCCGGCACGACGGTGGCGGTCATCAACTCGGCCCAAGCGACCAGTTCCGGGACCGGCACGACGAACAAAATCATCGATCACATTTTTAGCCAGAACCTGATCGTTGGCACCGGCGTGCCGGGTACGATGACGACCGTATCGCAGGCCAGCAGCACTAGCGGCGGCAGCCCGACATTGGTGCCCGCCCAACTGGTGGCGTTCGGACTCGGGGCGCATAACATGCTGGTCACCGGCGCCAGTTCCGCCACCGGCGCTGCCAATCCGGGCAAGGCCTTCATGCGCGAAGCGCCGGTCGACGGTAGTTTCAACTCGGCGCTCGAATACAGCCGCTTGATCGTCGTGTTCATGTTGACCCCCAGCTCCAGCGGGTCGAGCTCGGCTTCGACCGTGACCTTCGCGGGTGTGTTCGGCGCCGACGGCGACTTGCTTACCGATGACGCGGCCGCCATGAACAACGCTGTCCAGTAAGCCCGACTTTTCGCAGCAGATGCTAGTTGATTGACCCCGGGGACAAGCCTCCTGGACGATGCCTTTGGCAAAACCAATCGATCATCGTCCAGGAGGCTCCCGTGGCTCGTTCGGAACGTAAAAATAGCCGTGGCTGTCGAAAATATCGACAGCTACGCTCAGGCCAGAGTCCCAGCGTGTTGCTGATGAGTTTCATTTCTCTCGAAAAATGTGGCAAATTCGGCGATTCCGATTGCCCGCCGGCGGATTGTCGACGTTGGTACGTCGCTTGCTTTCCGCTGCCGGTCCCTGTCGGGTCTCCGGATTTTCACAAGCATTTTTTGGGGAGGCATGTAGATGAAGCGCAAACGCTCGGGTTTTACGCTGATGGAGTTGGTGGTGGTCGTGGCGATCTTGGCCGCTTTGGCAGGATTGGTGATCAGCAAGATCGACTGGATCCGCCGGCAGGCCAACATGGCCATCGGGGCGGAAACCTCGGCCGACGTGGCGCAGAACATCCAGATGTACCTGGCCGCGACCGAGCAATTGCCCAGCGGGCTCGACTCGCTGCTCGCCGGCGGCACCGGATTCTATGGCGGGCCGAACGGCGCAACCAACGGCGGAATCATTGGCCAGACCGACGGCGTGGGCAATATCCCCACGTCGGCCCAGCCCGGCACGATCAACGGCAAGGGAGTCAATTCGCTGTTCCGAATGGGCATGCTGTTCGTCAACGACATGAGCACCACGGCAACCAACGCCAGCGATGCCGGAACCATCTCTCGCGCCCTCGGCACGTACAGCTCCAGCGGCACGACGCTGGACAGCGGCAACTACACACTGCTTACCGGTCCGACGACCACCACCGGCAGCGTCAACCAAATCTGGAACGCCATTTTTCCGCCGAACGTGTGGGCCGGCGCGACCGTCACGGGCAACGCGATCACGGTCGATACCTCGGGCACGACCGCGCAGGTGGTCTTGTTGGGCGTGGGCCCTGGCAACTCGATGATCGGCAATACGATGGTCTCGCCGCCCCAGTATCCCGGACCCGATTCCGACGTCTATTACTACCGCTACATCGCCTGTTTCATCGTGTATTCCAACGGCAACCGTGCCCAATTGGGCACGGTGGTCGATCCCTACGGCCGCGTGATCGACAGCTCGATCCAGCAGTACAGCACTTCGGGGCCGGACGGGCTGCCGCCAGGCTCGCGTACGCCTGAATAAACGGCTGCGAAATCGACTGACAGCATGATTTCATTCGACGAGGAAACGAAAACTGCCGCGACCGACGCGCCGGCACAACGAGCCGCGACCGTAAGGGAGCGGCCCGCAGGCTTGACCGCGACACTGAACTGCCAGAGTAGTCGTCCCGCTCCGCGGGACGACTACTCTGTTTGCCAAACTCGAAAAGCATTGCCATGAACCCAGCGACAACCAGCCGCCGATCAGCACGGCAGCGCCGCGCCGCTCTTACTCTGGTGGAGTTGGTTGTCGTGCTCGTGATTCTCGTCGCGCTGGCGGGGATGGTCCTGCCGCTCTTCGGCGGTCTCGCGTTCCAATCCGCGACCAACGCAACCCAAGAGAACCTGCGACGCCTACAGGAATTGATCATCAACCACCATCGGCCGGACATGCAGGGCATGTACCTCGCTCAGGGCGACGGTGCCAACCCCGACGGCCTGCCGCGGGCGACACCCACGTCTCCTCCACAGTTGAGGTACCTCTATCTCGACCCCAACACCAACACCACATCCGCCGGTTATAACCCGAGCACGGGTCTCGGCTGGAATGGCCCTTATGCGCTGGCCGGCCAGGGGACCTACCCGGGCATGAATTCCGACGCCGTGGCCAACGGTTTCGTGTCTGGCGCATTCGGCACGGCCGGCGATCCGACGCCGCTGGACGCTTGGGGCAATCCGGTCGTGATCGTACCGATTCGGGACACAACGGATGCAACGCATAGCCAGCTTTATTACGTGCTGATTTCGGCCGGGAACACAGGGACGCTAGGAGTGGCGGTAGCCGGATACGGCCAAACCTCATCGTCCTCCACCAGCACGCAATACTACATCGCCGACGACTTCATAGCCGTTACCGCCACGCCTCCGAAGTCATACACCGGCCCGCCCATCTGGGCCGTGACCACGCCGCTGACCGCCGCGGTGAGCACCACCAGCTCGACCGTAGTCGACGGCTCGTCGAGCCTCGACACGGCGACGCACGGCCCGACGTTGACGTTTTCGTCGACGGAATCCTACCAATATTGGTTGCCGCTGAAATGAATCGCGCCACCGCCGCTGGTTTTTTTCCAGCTAACACAAAGGGGGAACGAACGTGAACGCCCGAGACCGAGATCTTGAACATCGATGCCGCAGGCGGCGCGGCGGGCTGACGCTCGTCGAGCTGGTGGTCGTCCTGGTGATCATGGTGGCGCTGGCGAGCATCGTGATTCCGCGCGCCGACACGGCGGCGGAGCAGGGCCGCACCGATGCGACCAATGCCACGCTGTCGCGTCTGCGGGAAGTGATCGTCAACCGCTACGTGCCCGACACCAGAGGGGCCGCCTACAGCGGAACAGACTTTCTAGGTAATCTCGGCGACCTAACCCTAAACTACGACGGCATGCCGCGCACGCACAGCTTAAACACGCCGCCGCAATTGGCGGCGATGTTCCTAGCGCCCGGGCTCTCGCCATACACGATGGCGTCCCATTCCGGATGGAACGGACCATACATCGCCAGCGGAACGGGCGTTTTTCCGGGGGCCAATCCCAGCACGGCGGGCGCGCGTGGCTTCCTGCCCACCAGCGGCACATCAGGCGCGTTTGGAAACGCCAACAACGGCAGCTACCCCGGCGACCCAACCTCGCTTGACGCCTGGGGCAATCCGGTTGTCATGGTCCCGATTTACGACACGACGTATAACCAGTACTACTACGCACTCATCTCGGCTGGTCCGAGCGGCGTGCTAGGTCCGGTCGTGGCCGCGTATGGGGCGCTCCAGCCCCCGTACACCAGCGCTGCCCCGTACAAGGGCATGAGCGGCTGCGCGATCTATTCGGTGGTCGCCCCAATCAGCGCGACGATCACCGTCGACAACGCTGGGCTGAACGGCAACGCTCCGACCGGAGCCCGCGTGCTCACTATCACGCCGACCACTGAGTACTATCCCTATTGGATTCCGCTGCAATGACCGGCCGACTCATTCACCGCCGCTCCCGCCGCGCCGGCTTCACGCTGGTCGAGATGCTTGTCGTGCTGGCGATCCTGGCCATCACCACGACCATCGCCGTGCAGTCGCTCGTGCCGGTAGCCAGCGAGGCAAGGTACGAAGCGACCGTGCAGACGCTAGCGGCGATCCGCAATTCAATCGTATGCACTTCAACCGCCGCCGACGGTACAGTCACGCTGTCGGGGCTTTTTCCGGACACGGGGATTCTCCCTTTTACCAGCGATACAAGCCTGCGATACGCCGTCGACAACTTCAACAACCCGCTCGCCGCGGCGCAGCCGTGGGCCATTAATTTCGAGTCCCCGACCGCCCAGCCGCTTGCATTCGCGGGCGCCACGATCGATACGCAGATGTTTGCGGGATGGAACGGCCCGTACGTGCGGCCCGGCCAAGGACAGTCGGATGCGCTTGACGGGTGGGGGCGACCGTTCGTTTTCCCCACATCGCTTGCCACGGACGGGTCATACACCGTTGGTTCGGCGGGCGCCGATGGGCAGCCCAATACCTCCGACGACGTTTTCACGGTCATCTACCCGACGGATTATGCGGCCACTTCGCTGACCGTGTCCCTTAACGAGCAGGTGACAGGCAGCTCGCCGTACGCCCGAACGGCGACGCTACAGCAAATTAACGGCAGCATCGAATTATCATTTTGGCTGGTGGCGTTCGATATGGCCGCGGGCACCACGAGTATGGCTGAGGGGACCGGCGCCCCGGCGCCGATTGCTGCAATCGGGCCACTGTCGACATCGCAGATCGCCGGGACATCGACCGCGGTCCCGTTAACGCTTCCAAGCTCGCAGTATGCGCAGCTGCCCATTCTGTACGTCGGCCCAATCGCGCTTCGCGCATACACGTCGTCGAACGCAACGACGTTAAGTACTGGCACGTCCGGTAATACCGTCGTGCGAAGTTCGCAGCCGGTCGTCGTCACGCTGACGCCGCGGTCGGCAATTACGAAAACATTGCTATTTCCTTAAAAGCCTATCAAAAACTTGGAACCCCTCACCCCCGACCCCTCTCCCGCAAGGGGCGAGGGGAGTTTTCGGAATGGCCCTAAATCACACAGCGTGAACTTATGCTTGGCTCGGGAAATCGGACAATTATTTTGATCACCCGCGAGCGGTTGGTGCGCGCGGATTTTAGCGCGGACCGGGTGCCGGTGCTCAAGGATTTGCAGCAGCGGGCGCGGCCGGAGACGGACGATCT
>DATCFX010001200.1:0-3127 GCA_036509275.1 Pirellulales bacterium
CCGATGAACCGCCTATTGCAAGGCGACGTGGGAAGCGGCAAGACGGTCGTCGCGCTGTATGCCCTGCTGCTGGCCGTGGCCCATCGCCGTCAGGCGGTGCTGATGGCGCCGACGGAAATCCTGGCCCGGCAGCATGCCGCCACCTTGGGCATGGTGCTTTCCGAAAGCCACGTCCGCTGGGCCTGTCTGACCAGCGGCGTGCCGGCCGCTGAGCGCCGCACGCTGCTGACGCAACTGGCCGCCGGCGAGTTGGACGTGATCATTGGCACGCAGGCGGTGCTGGAAAGCGACGTGCAATTCTCCGGCCTGGCGCTGGTCGTGATCGACGAGCAGCATAAGTTCGGCGTGCGCCAGCGGGCGGCACTCAAGCAGGCCGGCATCGCGCCGCATTACCTGGTGATGACCGCCACGCCGATTCCCCGCACGATGACGATGACGCTCTACGGCGATCTCGACGTCTCGACGCTACGCGAAAGTCCGCCCGGCCGGCAGCCGGTCCACACCTATCTGGCCGACGAGTCGCAGCGCGAGCGGTGGTGGCAGTTTCTGGCCCGCAAGCTGCGCGAGGGGCGGCAAGCCTTTGTGGTCGCTCCGCTGGTCGACGCGCCCGACGACGCGTCGAGCGGCCCGGGCGATTCGACCGATGAGCGCGAGCTGGCGAGCATTGAGTCCTGCTATGAGTCGCTGGCCAATGGGCCGCTTTCGGACTTTCGGCTGGGGCTGATCCACGGCCGGCTCAGCTCGGTCGAGAAGGAGCGGATCATGGCCGACTTTCGCGACGGCCAGTTGCAAGTGCTGGTGGCCACCAGCGTGATCGAAGTCGGCATCGACGTGCCCAATGCCACGCTGATGACCATCGAAGGCGCCCAGCGTTTCGGCTTGTCGCAACTGCACCAACTCCGCGGCCGCGTGAGCCGCGGCAATCAGCCTGGCTACTGCTGCCTATTTGCCGACGTGGCTGGCGAGCAGGCCGAGGAGCGGTTAAAGGCCTTTGTCGGCACCACCGACGGCTTCGAGCTGGCCGAAATCGATTTCCGCCTCCGCGGCCCCGGCGACTTGCTCGGCACCCGGCAGCACGGCCTGCCGCCGATGCGCATCGCCGACCTGGTGCGCGACGTCGACGTGCTGGTTGAGACCCGCGACGTGGCTCGGCGGATGATCGACGACGACCCCGAGCTGGCGAGACCCGAGTACGCCGCCCTGCGCCGCATGGTCCTCCACCGCTACAGCAACGTGCTCGAGCTCGGCGACGTGGGGTAAGAAGCCGCCCGCGGCGCTTGCCGTTGCGATCGCGGTGCCTGTAAGATTGATGTAGTAACATGTTGTCGGCGCGGTCTGCGCCTACTTGTCCACGCGGAGACAAATCGGTGTCAGTCACCAAGACGGACGTTGAAAACCGAATTGAAGATTGGCTCGAACGAATCGACAGGCTCTACGCCCACCTCGATGAATGGGTCGACCATATCCCGGGCATGTCAAGCGAGCGGGGCTCGGTGACTCATACGAAAGAGCACCTGATGCAGAAGTTCGGCATCGCGCCGCCAGACGTCCAAACGTACGGCGTGTTTCGATCGGGCCACGGCCAACGCGAAAAGCGATTGATGCTCGTTCCGACGGCACTCTGGATCGTCGGGGCCAACGGCAGGATCGACGTGACCACGTCAAAAGGGCAGTACATGCTGGTCGACGCCGCGGGCCGGGACGGCACGCCGAGCGAGTGGCGCCTGGTTCATCCAACGGATCGGCGCCCTTTGGTACCGCTGACGAAAGCGGCTTTCGAAGCCCTGCTGACCAGAGGCACCGCGTGACGATTACGGCGATCTTGCGGGCCCACCGGATCGTTGATGGGCATTTGGCGGCCCATCAGGTCGCGGCGAGTTCGCCGACGGAGCAGGCACGTTGGGCACGTCGCCGCATGCTGAACGACTACGCCTATTTCATGCTGATCTTCGGTCAGTTCGAGGACCGCGTAAACCGCCGATGCGAGGCGTTGATAAGGAAGAAACGACAGGCGCCGACTTGGAAACAGCAACGGCTTTGGGATACGACGGAGACCGATCGGCTAGGCTTCATGCGACGGGTGGCGCTCCTGACACAGATTGGGCAGACGGATTACAACCGTATCCGCGATTGGTACAACGACATTCGTTGCCCGATTGCACATGGCGACACCGCATCCGTGGGACCGATAGTTCTGCCGGTGCTGGCTGCCGAGCTGGCCACAATCATGAAGAGACTCGCCCGCACGTAGCCCGGGGAGCGGAGCCGCAGTGACCATTGTCGCACGCCGGCGCGATCGGTCTGCATGCGAGCCCGGATGGCGGCGTCGAGTTCCTCAAGCGTGAGAACGCGCCCGTTTTTCACGTCGGCAATTCCCTCACGGATCGCCGCCAGATCGTCCTGCCGCTGCATCGCCCTGAACGCGGCGTCGTCCACGAGAAAATAAAGCGCGGCGCTCTCCCACCCGGCGTTTGTGGGAAAGCAGGCGAGATAATCGGCATCGATCCGCTTTTCTAAAGCGCGAACATCATCGGCTTTCGTCATCCGTAACCACCGTTTTCGCGGTTAGGCGATTTCTTCGGGCCGCACCGGAGCTTGCGCCGCGTGTCGCACCGTGAGCACGAGCACCGTTTCTCCGACGATCGTAAAAACAATCCGATGCGTGGGCCTCATGCCGAGTCCAAAGCCAAGCTCGCGGAGATCGTACGATAGGGTATTCCGCTCCGGTGCAATGGCACACCGCTCGGGAAATGTTGCGAGCCCGGCGATTGCTCCGCGAATGCCCTGATACCAGCGTTCCGCTTGCTCGGTTGAGCGCTCTTGAGCCCACCAAGTTGCCGACTCTTCGATCTCCCGAGCCGCCCGCTCGGTCGTGACGACGGTATAACTCATGCGCTCGGCCGCGCCGCGAGCCGGGCCCTGATACGGGCGTCCAACTCTTCGAGCGTCACCAGGCGGCCGGCTTCCATATCAGCAATTCCTCCTCGGATCGCGACGAGGTCTTCCTGCTGCCGCAGCGACCTGAAGGTTGCTTCATCGACGAGAAAATAGAGCCGGTTCGTCTGTTCGTCTTTGACGGCGACCGGACCGCCGCTTTGGTCGAGCGCCGCGCGTTGTTCCGCGGTGA
>DATCFX010001201.1:0-9528 GCA_036509275.1 Pirellulales bacterium
GTGGGAGCCGATCGGCCGGCCGCACGGCGACGTGGCCTGCTTTAGCTTTCACCCGCGCAAGGTCCTCACGACGGGCGACGGCGGCATGCTCTGCACGAACGAGCCGCGGCACGACCAGCGGTTTCGCCTCTGGCGCCAACATGGCATGAGTGTCTCCGATGCCCTCCGGCACCGGGCGGCGACCGTGATTGTCGAACACTATGCGACCACCGGCTACAACTACCGCCTGACCGATCTGCAGGCGGCGGTGGGCATCGAGCAGCTCAAACGCTTGCCGGCCATGCTCGATCGCCGGCGCGAGCTGGCGGACGCGTACGCGCAAGCCTTGGCCGACTGTCCCGCCCTCGAGCTGCCGCGTGAACCGTCGTACGCGTCCAGCAACTGGCAGAGTTATGCGGTTCGGCTGCGCGATCCACGGCGGCAACCGCTGGTGATGCAGGCGCTGCTCGATCGGGGGATCAGCACGCGTCGCGGTGTGATGTGCGCCCATCTCGAAGCGCCCTATGCAACGGCCTGGCCGGCCGGCTCGCTGCCGGCCAGCGTGCAGGCTCGCGATCGGGGCCTCATGCTGCCGTTGTTTCCGGATATGTCTGCGGGCGACGTGCAGCGCGTGGCGGACTCGCTACGAGACGTTTTGGACCGCTCGCACCACGCCACTGCCGCTTGAGGAACTCGTATGCCGATGCTCGCTGCCGCGGTGGATGAAGGCCGCATGACGGACGCTGCCGTTCCCGATTTCTTTGTTGGCGGAGCACCACGTAGCGGCACCACGTTTTTGGCGCAGGCGCTGGACCGCCATCCGGATGTTTTCATGGCGCAACCCTTCATTCCCGAGCCCAAGGTGTTGATCGGCCCACGTCAGCCGGCCGCCGTATATCGGGCGCGCTGGACAGCCCTGCTGGGATCCGCGCCGGCCGGCGCCCTGCGAGGCGAAAAGACCAGCGGCTACCTGGAATCCCCCGCGGCGTGCCAGTTGCTCGGCGAGTTCGCACCGCGGGCGCGGTTGGTCTTCATCGTGCGCGAGCCGGTCTCGCGCGCGTATTCCAATTACCTGTTCAGCCGCAAAAACGGCCTGGAGACGCTGTCTTTCGAAGAGGCTATCGAACTGGAAGGTCGGCGCGCAAGCCCGCTGCCGCCGGAAAAGTCTTACGCTCGCCCGTTCGACTATCTGATCCGCGGCGATTACGGGACGTTCGCGGAGCGTTATTTCGCGATCTTCGGCCGCGCGGCCATCAAGTTTTTCTTGTACGAGGACATCGCTCAAGCTCCCGAGACCCTGATGTACGACGTGCAGACGTTTCTCGGCCTGCGCCGGCGGCCCTTCGCCGAGTTGGACGTGGGGCAAGTGAATTCGGCCCGCGAGCTAGGGCCGCCGCTACCCGCGCAGACGGCCACGCGGTTGCGGCGGCGAATGCAAGCGGGCGTCGAGCGTTTCGCCGAGTTGACGGGCGTCGACGTCCGGAGTTGGGGATATTGACATGACGGCAGCGATCGCCAAACGTCCCACCGTATTCATTGTCACGCCGGTCTACAACGAGAGCGCCGGGCTGGCAGCCTACGAGCGCGCCGTCACGGAGACGCTGTTGAACCGGCCGGAGCACGATTTCCGCGTCGTGTTAGTGGACGACGGCAGCACGGACGGTAGTTGGGCCATGATCCAAGGCATCGCGGCGCGCGACGCCCGATTCCAGGGCGTGCGCCTGTCGCGAAATTACGGTTCGCACGTTGCCTTAAGCGCTGGCATCGCACACGCCTCGGGCGATGCCGTGGCGATTCTGGCCTGCGATCTGCAAGATCCCCCCGACGTGATCCTCGAATTCCTGGCCCGCTGGCGGCAAGGGGCCAAAATCGTGTGGGGCAAACGGCGCTCGCGCGCGGATGGCTCCTGGCGGGTGGCCGCCAGCCGCATCTTCGAACATCTCGTGCGCCGCTATGCAATGCCCCGCGGGTCGCAGTTCACGACCGGCAGTTTTTTGCTCATGGACCGCCAGGTGGCCGCCTGCTTTCGCCAATATCAGGAGCACAATCGCATTACGTTCGCCCTGGTTGCCTGGACCGGATTCGACCAGGCCGTGGTGCCGTACGATCGCCAACGCCGCGTGGCCGGCCAGTCGGGCTGGAAACTGCACCAGATGCTCAAGAGCGCTTACGACACGTTCATCGGCTATTGCACGCTGCCGATCCGCATCATCACGCTCTTGGGGGCCGCCATCTTTCTCTTGTGCATTCCGCTTTCGGCTTACTTCATCGGCTGCTGGCTGCTGGGCAATCCGCAGAAGGGCTGGACGAGCCTGATGCTCGGCGTGACGTTCTTCTTCGGTCTGCAATTTTTGCTGATGGGCGTGTTGGGCGAGTATCTTTACCGGATTTATTCCGAGGTGCTCGGCCGCCCGTTGTACTTCGTCAGCGAATCGACCGCGTCGCAGGAGCCCGCCATTTATGACGCCGCCTGAACGACTGGTTCCGCTGGAGGTCGCGGCCTGCGGGCGGGAGCAGGCAGCGTGGGCCGTCGGCTTGCGCTTTTGCCTGCCGGCGCGGCTACTGGAAATATCGGGCCTTGCGCGGCATCTCGATTGCCAAGGGCGGCTGAGAATTCCCAGCGACATGCCGCCGATTCCCCCAGGCGAAGCGGCGCGACTGCGAGCGCTGCGAGCCTTCACGCCGCGCGGACCGCTGTCCAGCCGGCTGCCAATTTCCTATCGCCGGGTGCCGGACTGCCTGCGCAGCGGCTATGCTTCGCTGCTCGGGCGACTCCAACGGCGGCGCGCGCACCGCTGGGCCGAGTTCCCCCGCTGGCCGCTGGATTTGAGCAGCGACCTGCTGGCCGATCTGAGCGGCTCGGCCATTGCGCCGCAGGTCAGTGCGCCGCCGGCCAGCGCTCCCACGCCGGTGATCTTGTCGCACGATCTCGATTCGGCCGCCGGCCTGAAGAACCTCGTCGCGTCGTTCCTGGCGATCGAAGAATCGGTCGGTGCCCGTTCGACGAATTTCGTGGTGCCCTGTGCGTGGCCGCTGGATTTCGCGCTGCTCGACGAGTTGCGGGATCGCGGCCACGAGATTGGCATTCACGGCTACGATCACAGCAACCGCACGCCCTTTGTCTCGCCAGCCGAACGCAAACACCGCTTGGATGCCGCCATCCCGCTCGCCGCGCGCTACGACGCGCGCGGCTACCGGGCGCCCTCGTTGTGCCGCACTCGCCCGTTGCTGGCCGATCTTGCCGGTCGGTATGCCTACGACGGCAGCATTCCCACGTCCGGCGGCTTGTTTCCAGCCGCCAACAATGGTTGCGCCAGCGCGCGGCCTTTCTCGCTCGCCGGCCTCGCGGAGTTGCCGCTCTCGCTCCCGCGCGACGGCAGCCTGCGATTCCTCGGCTACGCTCCCCGCGAAATCGAGCGGTTATGGATTCACCTGGCCGAGACAATTGCTCGCTCGGGCGGGGTGGTTGTGCTGCTGACACATTGCGAGGAAAGGTTTTCGGGCAATCCGGCCATGCTCGCGGCGTATCGCAATTTTGTGCAATACATCGCCGAATCGGATCGTTTCCAGTGGAGCACGCCGCAGCAGGTTTTGCACGATCGGCTGCCAGCGGCCCCTGGCGCACCGGCGGCGAGCGTCACGGCACTGGCGAACTAAACAGGAAGACAACATGCAGACGCTGGACATCGTACAACAGCCATGGACCGCGAAGTTTCGCGCACTGCCGCTGCGAACCGCCTGGTTTTCCAGCATGGTCATGGAACACGTTCCGCGGGACCGTCCCGTGCGGATCCTCGATGTGGGTTGTGGGACGGGTGACCTAACGGCTTCACTTGCCCACTCATTGCCGCAAGCCACGCTGACGGGGCTCGATATCTCGCGCGCGAATATCGAGACGGCGGCGCGGCTCACATCGGATCCGACCATCGCCAAGCGACTGGAGTTCGTATGCGCTGATTATCTCAGCTTTCAACCACCCGAGCCTTTTGACCTCATCATTTCCGACGGCGTCCTGCATTTGGTGCATGATCCCGCGGAACAGCTTTTCGCCAAGCTCAGCACAGAGTTGGCTCGCGGCGGGCAATTAGTCTTCGCGATACCCTACCCCTGTGCATTCAATTTCGCGCTAGTGAGCGTACGTCGCTGTTTGCGCGCCGTTCGCGGGCCGTGGACCGATCGCCTGATCTTCGCGGTCGCCAGGGCCCTGCACGCGCACCAGATGCCCGATGAACTGCTGCGCGAGCGGGTACACTATATGTATTTAGTGCCCCAGCGGGTGCTGAGCGCGAAGCTGGTCGAGCGACTGGAGCATGGCCACGACTTGCAACACGTAGCCGATCGGAGCTGTCCGCACGCCAGCTTCGGTCAACCCAAGCATCGCGTGGCCGTCTTTCGCAAGCCCGGCGAGTGCCGGTTGCAGAACGCGCCGAGACTCGCCGGCTGATCGGGATGTTGGCTCACGACCGGCGCGGGCACGTGGAGCGCCGACTCATCGCCCGAACGTGCCCCGCGAAGCGTGGGCATGGCCTGCAAGAATCGGAAATTTCTGGAGACGGATGCGCGGCGTTAGTTATTGCTGTTGCTCTTCTTCTTGCTGGTCTTGGGCGTCGTGATGCCCATGCGCTTGTTGTAGGCCGACTGCATTTTTTTCATGGCCTTTTGTTCGGCGGCCTGTTGATGCTGCAACTGCTGGGGCGACATATACTGGCCGTACATGACGCTCTTGGGGATGATGCCGTATGGCGTGTTGACAAACAGGCTCGATCCGCCGCGCCGCCGGGCAGCGGCATCTTGCGGATGGCACAGCATGACGGCAACCGCCACGCAGCCAGCCAGCGCCAACCAGCGCCAGACTTTCCAACTCGCACCCGCTTGGATTACCGTGTTTCCTTCGAACGTCATGGTGCCGCCCTCCCTTTTGTTCCGGAAAAGCTGAAAAACGGCTGCACCTTTTTTGTAACGAGCGGCAGGGCTGAAAACAACAACGAAGTTTTTCGGCTTACGAAGAATTAACCGGGCCGATCTTGAGCCGACCCCAGGATTACAAGCTCGTAATCCGTTTTGACCCACCCCGTGCGGAGGGGGTATGATCGACTCTGACGGACGGCCTGGCAGGATGCTTTTTCGTCGCTTGCATCGAGTTCCGCTTCGGTTTCCCCCCCAGCGAGTTTCTCATCGGCTATGAACAGCGGCGAATCGGTCAAACGACTGCCCCCCTTGCCCCGCGGCCTGACAACAACCGAAGTGAACGCCATCCGGCGATTGCTCTCGGCCGAGCATCGCGCCACGGCTGTTAAGGTGTTTCGGGGCGCCACCGGAGGCAGCCAGCAAGAGGCCGAACAATTCCTGCTGGTCGTCGAGTCGGGCGGGTGGTCCGCCGAACGCTCCGCCCCGTAAGGATCGACCGAACAATAGCTTCTCTGCAATTGCTCTCCCCTTGCGGGAGAGCGCGGGGGACCGGCAACAAGCGGAAGTTATTCTTCGGTCGATCCGAAATGAACCGCGCGGTGAGGTGCGCATCGTGCATCGCTTCTGGATGGCTTCCGCGCTGTTGATGTCGTGCGATTGGAACGCCCAGGCCGCTGGCCTGGAAAAGCAGCCGGCCAGCGACGTGCAACTCTCCAAGCCCGACCGGCACGAGGGCGGCGGCGTGGGATTCTCGATCGCGGCCATGCATTGTCTGGAAGCGACGGTCACCCTTGAGGCCCAACTGCGAGGCCTCAAGCCGTCGCATCCGCTGCCTTGGACGTTTGTGCTGGCCGGCAAACCTGAGCAATTGGAGCTGGAGCCGGACGGGTCGGGCGACGGCCGGACGCATTTTGACGTGACGTATCGGTGGCGGCCCGGAGGCATGGGTGCCAGGCACGATCCGAGTGCCGTGTATCGGCTGCCCTATCCGCCCCAGCGGCATTGGGTCGTGAGCCAGGGCAATTTCGGCCGCTTCAGTCACGGCGCCGGCAGCGGCGACGAGTATTCGATCGACTGGGCCATGCCCAGCGGCAGCCCGGTCTGCGCTGCGCGCGGCGGCCGCGTGATTGCCGTGAAGCAAAACTCGACGGTCAACGGCCTCGGCCACCAGTTCGACGTTGATGCCAATTACATTCTGGTCCGTCACGCCGACGGCACTTGCGGCGAGTACGTCCACCTCGAGACCGACGGGGCAGCGGTCAACGTCGGCCAAGACGTCGAAGTCGGCCAGGTCATCGGCAGCTCGGGCAACACGGGCAACAGCAGCGAGCCGCATCTGCACTTCGGCGTTTTCACCAACCGCGACGGGTTTACTCGCACATCCATCCCCGTTCGCTGGCAGACGCGCCGCGGCGCGACCGATCGATTGATCGAAGGCCGGCAGTACTGACCCCCAACGAGCAGTTTGAGCGTCACGCATCCGCCGCGCGCGCGCCTCGGGGGCTGTCCTTGACCGCCGATTTGCGCTCGCGCCGCTGTTGGCAGCAGGCGGCTTGCTCCTCGGCGTCGAGCACGCGGAATACGATGCGATAGGCACCGTAACCCTCGGCACCGACGTCGCCGTAGAGCTGCGCGATTTCGCGGCGCAGCAGATCGGCCGTGGCGAAGCCGTCGGGCTGGGCATCGCGATCGTCGAGCTGATCGAGCAGCACCGGCTCGACCGTTTCCACGCGAATGTATCCGACGCCTGGGATGTAGCTCCGCTGGCCCGCCCGCATGCGGCAATGTTTCCAGAGCCGAATGGTTTGGGTTTTTTCTCCCTGGCGAATCGCTTCGAGAAACTTCTTTTTGAACAGCAGCATCAGCGCCTGCCAGCGACGCGGCCCGCAGGCTCGCACCGGCGGAGCGTCAGGATTTCTTGACTGCGTGCGGTTTAGTGTCGTCGCTTTCGTCAGTCGACTTGGTCTCTTCGGTATCTGGCCGCTGATAATACTCTTTCAGCGGGACGGACGAAAACAAAACCAGGCCACGATTGGCCTCTTCGACCTTTTTTTGTTCGCGCCGGCCGATGCCCGTGTAAAAGCGATGCTCGGCCCGGAGCGTGATATGGCGGTTTTTAGTCGGAGCATAGCGCGTCAGCTCGATTTCGCCCGGAAGCCGGCCGCGCTTGGCGAGCGAAGCATTGAGCAGCAGCCGGGCAAACGGCGGGGTCGAGCCGGGCTTGATCAGCGTGTTCAGCTTGGCCTGCCAGTTGTTGTAGCGGTAAAACCGCTCGACCATGTCTTCCTGTTTGGGCTCCGCCGTCTGGACCTTGTACTTCATCCACTCGCTGGAGAGCACCAGTTCGCCACTGGCGTCGTCGTACGTTTCTTCGAACTTCGGATCGGCCAGGAACAACAGCAGCGGCACGGGCCGATCGAGCGCGCCCCCTTTCACTTTTTGAGTAAAGGCGTCAACCTGCTCGGTCGTGACTTCAGTCTTCACGCGGCGCGTAGGATCGAGCACCACGAAGCGATTTCGCGCCGCGTCGAACAGCGTGATTTCCTCGGGAGATTCCAGGAAATCGTACACCGTGCCGGAGCTGAAGACGGTTGTACTCTGGACCGTTTCCTTGGCGAAATAAACCTTGTTCTGCACGCAAAAATCGTTGGCCGAGGCCGAGGCGGCCAGCAGGCCCAGGGCCAGCAGGCCGGTGCAAACGCGTCGCATGTGTTCCTCGCTTGCCGGGACCCGTGGCCGGCGATTACGTTGGTTGGCGGCATTCCGGCGGCCGTCGCTGTGGTCAGCATCGTGATTTCAGTGCCGCCGGGCGGCCGGGAGCATAAACCAACACGGCAATCGTTGTAAACGTCAGCCGGCAGCTAGCGTCGGTCGGAAGATGCGGCTGGGGGGCATCCGCTCGAGCGGCATGCTAAAGTTATCCAGGCGGCGCCAGCCCAAAATCGCGGCGGGTTGCGGCGCCGGCGAGCGAGTTTTCCAGACTGAACCAATGTTTTGGGAGTCAAAAGCGTGCGCACGATGCTGGTTACTGGGGGGGCGGGGTTCATCGGTTCGCATCTCGTCGAAGCGCTGGTCGAGCGCGGCGATCGCGTGCGGGTGCTCGATAATTTGAGCACCGGCCGGATGCAACATCTAGATGCCGTGCGCGACCGGATCGAATTCCTGGCAGGCGACATCACGGATCCGGCGGCCGTGGACCGGGCGGTGGCCGGCGTGGATTGCGTGTTTCATCAGGCGGCCCTAGCCAGCGTGCCTTTGAGCATCGAGCATCCGGAGCGCACGCACGCCGTTTGCGCCAGCGGCACTTTGAACGTGCTCGATCGTGCCCGGCGTGCTGGCGTGCGGCGGTTGGTGTACGCGGCCTCGAGCAGCGCCTACGGCAACCAGCCCACGGCGGCCAAACGCGAGAGCGACGTGCTGGCGCCGATCTCACCGTACGGTGCCGCAAAACTCGCCGGCGAATTGTATTGCCAGGCATTCACGGCCGCCTATGGCTTCGAGACCGTGGCGCTGCGCTACTTCAACGTGTTCGGCCCCCGTCAGGCCCCAGACAGCCCTTACTCGGCCGTGATCCCGCTGTTCTTCGCGGCCCTGCTGGCCGGCCATCCGCCCACGATCTATGGCGATGGCGGGCAATCGCGCGATTTCGTGTACGTCGGCAATGTCGCGCAGGCGAACCTGCTGGCGGCCGAGGCAATCCCCGCAGTGGGCAAGGTCATTAATGTCGGCACCGGCAGCGCCACCACGCTGCTCGAGCTGCTCACGAATCTCAACGAGCTTTTGGCAACCGACGTCAAACCGATGTTCGAACCGGCTCGCGCGGGCGACGTGCGCGAGAGCATGGCCGACTTGAATCAGTCGCGCACGCTGCTGGGCTTCGAGCCCCAAATCGGACTGGCCGACGGCTTGAGCCGCTCCGTGGGATATTATCGGGAACTCATCGCCGGTGCGCGGAAGGCCCACGCTCCCCGCTAATTCGCCGGCCCGGGGGCGATCCTAGGGTGAGATATGCTGCCGGCTGCCGGGCGGTGCCATCGGCAGGACCATGTCGGGTAAGTGATGCGCGGTTTCTGGCTCGGGAAACACGCCGGCATGCGCGTGGCCCGGCAGCCACACGCCCACCCCACAGTGGCGGCAGTAGTGCAATTCCTCAATTTTGCCGTCGGCCAATTCTTCGCCATAAGCGTCTGCGGGCGACAAATCGTGGCCGTGTATCAGGCAATGCAGCCGCGCGCCCCAATCGCGTTGGTGTGTCATATCATCCCCTGCTGTCCGTGAATGGCCGAATGCCGGCACTCGGCTACTACGGAGCAAATGCCAAGCCAAGCGTCGCTGGAAGCCGCGTTTGCCGGCATTATTCTGCGGCGGCGGTTCGTTGCCGCAGGGCTTCGTAGAACAGCAGACCGGCGACGACCGAGACGTTCAGGCTATCGGCCGCGCCGCGCATCGGCACGTGTATCGGCGTCACGTCGGCGGTTGACCACGCGTCTGACAGGCCATGCGCTTCGCTGCCCAAGATGATCGCCGTCGCACCGCGGTAATCGGCCGCGGTATAGGCCTTGGTAGCAGAAACTTGCGTGGCCATCATCCGCAGGCCCCGAGCCTTGAGCCAGGCCAGGATTTCGCCGCCGGACGCCTGTA
>DATCFX010001202.1:0-2139 GCA_036509275.1 Pirellulales bacterium
ATCTTGGCCTGACCGGCGGGCATCTGCTACAAGCTGATGCCGCGCTTGCCGCGGATGCTAGCAGTGGCGCGTTCACGAATGAGCCTCACCACATGAAGAACTTCAGCAGGGCCTTGCGGCTGGCGCTGCGCTATCGCTGGACCTTCGTCGCGTCGGTCGGCTGTGCCCTGATGATCGCCGTGCTGTGGGGCGGCAATATTGGGACGGTCTATCCGGTCGTGGAAGTGGCCTTTCAGGGCCAATCGCTGCACCAGTGGACCGCTACCCGCATCCGCGATGCCCGCGCCCGCTCGGCGGCCATCGAGGCGCAACTTGCCGCTCTGGACAGCGGTTCGGCGGCCCACAGCGGTTCGGCGGCCCAGTCCGGTTCGGGGGCCCAGTCCGGTTCGGGGGCCCAGTCCGGCACGGGGGCGCCGCGAGCGGGCCGGCGGGAGCTCGAGCACCAACTGACCGCCAGCCGCCGCGCGGAGGCGATCTACGGCTGGCTCAAGCAAAACGTGATCGAGCCGTACCTGCCGGACGACGCGTTCGGCACGCTGGTCATCATCATCGGCATCCTGCTGCTGGGCACGCTCGTCAAAAGCGGCTTCATGGTCTGGCATGCGATCCTGGTCAATCGGCTGGCCCAACTGGCCGCGCTGCGATTGCGCAATATCTTCTATCGCCGCACGCTGGCCATGGAGATTGCGCGCTTCGGCAACGAAGGCACCAGCGACCTGATGAACCGCTTCACCAGCGATATGGAGAGCCTGGCGGCCGGCATGAACGAGCTGTTTGGCAAGCTGGTGCGCGAACCGCTGAAGATGTTCGCCTGCCTGGTAGGCGCCGCGATGGTCTGTTGGCGCCTGCTGTTTATCTCGCTGGTGATTGCCCCGCTGGCCGCCCTGCTGATTCGCTGGCTGGCGCGGGCGATCAAACGCGCCAATCGGCGCGCGATGGAAGAGATGTCGCAGATGTACAATACGTTGGAAGAAACCTTCCAGGGCGTGAAGGTCGTTAAGGCCTTCACCATGGAACGGCTCGAGCGACGCCGCTTCCACTTGAACAGCAAGCAGTACTTTATCAGGTCGCTGCGTATCGCCCGCTACGACTCGCTCACCCGGCCGCTGGTCGAGATGCTGGGCGTGCTGACCATCGCCGTAGCACTGCTGGCCGGCGCGTACCTGACCATCAATCGAGAGACCCACCTGCTGGGCATCCGGATCTGCAACGAGCCGCTGTCGCTGAGCATGCTGTTTCTGTTCTACGGACTGCTGGCCGGCATGAGCGATCCGGCCCGCAAGCTCTCGGAAGTGTTCAGCCGCATTCAACGCGGATCGGCCGCGGCGGACCGCATTTATCAATTGATCGACCGCGTGCCGCAGATTGTCGACCCCCCGCAACCAATCGCCATCGGCCGGCATCGACGCGACCTGGTTTTCGATGCCGTGCAGTTTCATTACCACGCCAGCCACCAGGTGCTCGATGATGTCTCGCTGCGCATCCCATTTGGCGAAACCATCGCGATTGTCGGCCCCAACGGCTGCGGCAAGAGCACGCTGGCGAATTTGATTCTGCGTTTTTTCGACCCGATTGGCGGCGCCCTGCGGTTGGACGGCGTTGATCTGCGTCACGTTCGGCGGAGCGATTTGCGCCGGCAGATTGGCCTGGTCACGCAGGAGACGCTGCTGTTCGACGACACGGTGTTCAATAACATCCGCTACGGTTCGACCTCCGCGCCGCCCGAGAAAGTATACGAAGCGGCCCAGCAGGCGCTGGCCCATCGATTCATCGAGGAGCGGCTGGAGCACGGCTACCAAACCGTGGTCGGGGCCAAGGGAGCCCGGCTCTCGGGCGGCCAGCGCCAGCGGATCGCCTTGGCCCGGGCGATTCTCCGCGATCCGGCCATCCTGATTCTCGACGAGGCCACGAGCCAGGTGGACCTGGAGAGCGAGCAGGCCATCCACCGCGTGCTGGAACAGTTCACCCGCGGACGCACGACGGTGATGATCAGCCACCGCATGAGCACGCTGAGCCTGGCCGACCGGATCGTGGTCATGAATGCCGGCCGCATCCTCGACGTCGGCTCGCACGAGCAACTCTTGCATCGCTGCGATCTCTATGGCCGGCTCCACGAGATCCAGTTCAAAGAGATCGCCT
>DATCFX010001203.1:0-2258 GCA_036509275.1 Pirellulales bacterium
TGGCGTCCAGCAATGCGTCCGCCTCGATCAATAACACCGGCGCCGCCGCCACGTTGACGGCCGGCCAACTGAACACCAACACCACCTTCTCCGGCAAGATCCTCGGCAACATCGCCTTGGTGAAGACCGGCGGCGGCACGCTGACGCTCACGGGGGCCAGCACCTACAACGGCGGCCTGACCATCAACGCCGGCGTCGTTTCGATTAATACCGACGCGCCGCTGGGCATCGCGCCGGCCACGGCCACGCCTGGCTCGATCACGCTGACCGGCGGCGGCGCCTTGACGGCCTCGGCGGCGTTCACCATCAACACCAACCGCGGCATCGCCTTGAGCGGCCTGGGCGGCTTGGGCACCAACAGCGGCGCCACGATCTACGGCGGCGTGATTGCCGGCAGCGGCATCCTGTTCAATAGCGGCGGCGGCACGTTCAGTCTGACTGGTCCCAACACGTTCACCGGCGCGTATTATGCGGCCGGCGGCATTATCCAAGTCAATAATGCCAATGCCTTGGGCGACTCGGGCAATTTCTTGTTGGCGAATTCGACCGTGACGGAAAACGCCAACATCAGCCTCGGCGGTCTGACCGGATTCGCCGGCACCATCACGATCGCCACCGGCGAAACGATGACCGTCAACCAGGCCGCCGGCCTCAACTCGATTTACAACGGCGTGCTGGCCGGGCTCGGAAACTTTACGATGGGCGGGCCCGGCACGCTGGCTTTGAGCGGCTCCAATACGCTCACCGGCGGGCTGAACATCAACGGCGGCACGCTGCTGGTGGCCAGCGGCACCAATCTCGGCGCCGGCACCGTCGCCTTCGGCGGCGGCAGGCTCGAAATCGGCGTCCTCGGCGCTCAGCAGTCGATGGGTGCGCTCTCGCCGGTCAGCGCTAGCGGCTTCAGTGCAACGCAGAACGTGACCATTGGCGCCGCCGGCGGCACGATCGACGTGACCGGCAACGTGATCGCCACGCTCAGCGGCACGCTCAGCGGGCCCGGCTCGCTGGCAGTGACCGACGCGGGAACCCTGTCTTTGACCGGCACCAATACGTTCGGCGGCGTCGGACAATCGGTGAGCGTCAACGACGGCACCTTGGCGATCAACTCCGACGCGAGCCTGGGCGATCCGAACAATGCGCTGATTCTCAATGCCGGCACGCTGGTGCCGCTGGTCAATATCTCGACGGCGCGCGAGGTCACGCTGGGGGCCGGCGGCGGCACGTTCGACGTAGTCCTCGGGCAACCGCTGGGCCTCACCGGCACGGTCGACGGCACGGGCAGCCTGACCAAGATCGACACCGGGACGCTGGTCCTCGACGGGGCCAACACCTATAGCGGCGGCACGATCATGGCCGGCGGCATGCTGAACCTCGCTCCCGGCGTTACCGCGCTGGGCACCGGCCCCGTCACCCTGGATGGCGGCACGCTCCAGGTGCTGGGCTCGGCGAGCTCGCCCACGACGACGATCGACACGCTGAACGTCGGCGGCGGCGCGCTCGAGATCAACGGCTACCTCGGCCCGAACACGGTCCAGGTGAACAATTTGAATCGCACCGGCGCCGGCAGCCTGGTGCTCATTCCCTTCGACGGCTCTGGCGGGAATCTCGGCACGACCGAAGTGCTCAATCTGCCGGGCGCCGCCGGTTTAGTCGCCAACGGGATTCTGCCGGCGTACCTGGTCGCTCAAACCAGCACCACAAACACGACGGGCGATTTCACGAGCCTGAACCTCAGTAACAACGTGATCACCGCCACGGCGGCCGGTGTGTACAGTTCGGCCACCACGCTGGATGCCACGACCAGCACCAGCGTGTTCCTGGCCAATTCCGGCACGACCAATGTCCTGGCAAATGGCGCCGACTCGGTTTATGCCTTGCGCGTCGACGGCGTGAACATCACCGACGGCGGCGCCACGACGCTCAGCGTGGGCAGCGGCACGGGGCAAGCCGGAGTCATCCTCAACAACGCCGGCGGCACTGCGGCCGGCATTGCGGTGAACAGCCTGGCTTTCGGCGCGGCCGAAGGCGTGGTCTATACCAGCGGCGATCTGGCCAATTCGATCTCTTCGCCGATCAGCGGCAGTGCGGGCCTGACCGTGTTCGGCTCCGGCATGCTGGCGCTTTCGGGCACGAACCTTTACACGGGCGGCACTACGATCAACGGCGCCACGCTGTCGGTCGGCGCGGACGCGAACCTGGGCGGTAGCGGCGACCTGACGCTGAGCGCCGGCACGCTATTGGCCGGCAGCAGCCTGGTG
>DATCFX010001204.1:0-1290 GCA_036509275.1 Pirellulales bacterium
CCAAGCGCGATGCGGGCGCGGCGTGCATTGCTCAGGGCCGGGCCCGGTAGAGGGTCGCGGCGTGAACCTTGAACATCTTCGCCACCGCGCGTGCTGATCTGCCTTCGTCGATGAGACGCTGACCGCGTGCGACCTGTTCAGAGGTGAGCTTGGCGGGTCGGCCGAACCGTGCGCCACGCTTCATGGCTGCGGCACGGCCGGTGCTGGTGCGTTGCTGGATCAGCGCCCGTCCGAACCCGGCGATTCGGGCTGCGCGTGCAACACCAGATGCCTACACCAGCGACACCTTTCCGGTCGCCAAATCATAGACGCCTCCCACGACCTGTAGCTGCCCTTTGGCGACCATGTCGGCCAGGATGGGCTTGGCCACCTTCAGTCGCTCCACGTTGTAGCGCACGTTGGCAACGACCGCGCGCTGTTCGAGATCGGAACCCGGTTGCTTCAGCACCGGCTCGATGCCGGGTTTCATCGCCGTCACAAGGCCCGCGATATGTCCCGGCAGTGTGTTGCCCTGCTTCAGGGCTGCAACGGTCGCATTCACCGCGCCACAACTGGTGTGGCCCAGAACCATGATCGCCTTGACGCCCAGAACCGCGGCACCGAACTCCAGGCTGCCCAGGCCTTCCGGTGTCACGAAATTGCCAGCGACACGGACCACGAACAA
The DNA here is from genome assembly GCA_036509275.1 of Pirellulales bacterium. Taxonomy (GTDB): domain Bacteria; phylum Planctomycetota; class Planctomycetia; order Pirellulales; family PNKZ01; genus DATATB01. The sequence goes on from DATCFX010001204.1 coordinate 665, forward strand.
GTCGCCCGGGTTCCGGTCGAAGGCCAGTTCCGGCGCGACACGCGAGTCGGCGCAACCCAGGATGGCCGCGAACGGAGCTTGGCCAAGCGCCGTGCTGGCCCGGGCCGCCGAGAAGTCGCGCTGCCGCGGCTGATTGGCGACATATCGTGCGTTGCCCTCGGCCAACAGGCTGAGCGCGGCTTCGGGTGTGGCTGCCGCGGTTTGCGGCGGAGTTTGTGCCATGGCGCCCAGCGGGGCCGCCGCCAGCAGGCCGGCGCCAGCGATGAGCAGCCCGCGGCGTCCCAAGCCTTTGTCTGCACAATCGTCGCACATGCTCTGTTCCATCCCTTCGTGTTCCATCGGCCGAGCGGATCCCGGCTCGATGGTGATCGCCGATCGCTTGCGGCCGGGTCGCAGCCTCGGTTCGACTCTGTGCACCGTAGCACACTGCCGCACCCTGTCTTGTATGGCGCGGCTGATGCAGAGCGGACTAAGGTCGGGCTGGGCCGACCACCGTGCCGCCTCGCGCATTCGTGTGCGCCGTATGCTGCCGTGTAAGCTGACCTGTTCGACTCGGATCGATCGATTTGGAGGTGGGCTATGTTCTCCTGCACGTCGGATGACGACGCGACATTGGTCAGCCATTC
>DATCFX010001205.1:0-2130 GCA_036509275.1 Pirellulales bacterium
CTGCGAGCGAATCAAAGCGGCACTCGAAGCCCACGGCTCGCACAATACGTATTATCTGCTCAATGCGACGTGTACGTACCATCTCACCAACAACGAAGAGTTGGGGATGCTCCAGTTTGCCTTCGAGGGGACCGTGCTCACCGACACCAGCGACCAGGCCACGATCGAAGCCGTGCTCGACGTTCGCCTGGAGCACGAGACGTGCGATTGGCTGACCGAACCGATCGTCGCCTGGTTCGGCGACACCGTGCGGCGCAGCGTGATGGTCGAGTTCGACCGCTACATCGCCGCCGGCGATTTGGAGCAAACGCTCGCCCGTATCCAGCGCCTGCAAGCCGAGAGCGACGAGCAAGGCGGTTTCTTGGGGATGTATCTCTAAGGATCGAACGAAAACTAACTTCTCCGCAAACCCCTCGCCCCTCGCGGGAGAGGGCAGGGAGAGGGGCGGGCCGGCAAAAACGGAAGTTATTTTTCGTTCGATCCTAACGTGACCCGCACAAGCAAACGCTTTCGCGACGCCGCTCCGCTTGGCGATCGGTTGTCCCCGTTGTCGCGGCGTCGCGAGGCACCCCGAACCCACGCTGGGCAGGACGCTGGGAATGGTTGGCAATTCTTGACGGCGCGGTGCATTGCTCGGCGCGGCGGGCTATGATGGCGGCGGTTATCGACCGGGGCCGCAAGTGTCGTATTCCGCCTTCTTCACTCAGCCTTCCGCATTGCCGCCATGTCTTCGACCCCCCTCGAAAATGCGTATCGGGCTCCGGCCGCGAATGCCTGGGATCCGGCCGCTTCTGAACAACCACCCACGCGCGTCCGCTATGGCGTGCTGGCCTTTGCCTGCGGGCTGTCGGCGATCACGTATCTCGACCGCGTGTGCATGGGCTCGGCCGCCGGCTCCATGACCACGGACCTGGGACTCGACAATCCCGAGCAATTGTCCGTGGCCTATGGCACGTTCGGACTGGCCTACGCCGCCTTCGAAATTCCCAGCGGCTGGCTGGGCGACGTGTTCGGCCCGCGAAAAACGCTGATCCGCATCGTGCTCTGGTGGTCGATTTTCACGGCCCTGACCGGTGTGGTCGGCTTGACGTGGGGCACGACCATGATGGGCGGCCTGACGGCGATGGCCGTGGTGCGGTTTTTGTTCGGCATGGGCGAGGCTGGCGCGTACCCGAACATCACTCGTGCCCTGCACAACTGGTTTCCGGTCGAGGAGCGCGGCTTTACCCAGGGCCTGGTGTGGATGTCGGGCCGAATGATGGGCGGGCTGACCCCGATGATCTGGACGCTGTTGATCTCGGGCATCGTCTGGAACGACCAGCGGATCAGCCAGCCGCTGATGAACTGGCGCGTCGCATTCTGGTTCTTTGGCGCCTTGGGGCTTGTCTGGTGCGGCCTGTTTGCTCGCTGGTTTCGCAACCGCCCGGAACAGAAGGCCGGCGTGAACGCGGCCGAACTCAAGCTGATTCGCGCCGGTGGCGGCCCTCCGCACGAGGCCGAACTGGGCGGCGTGCCCTGGTTGAAAATCGTCAGCAGCCGCAATCTGTGGTGCTTGTGCGTGATGTATGCCTGCGGGGCCTACGGTTGGTATTTCAATATCACGTACTTGCCGACTTTCATGGAAAAGCATCATGGGGTCAAGGCCACGGACATCATCGGCTCGATCTACAAAGGCGGCCCGCTCTGGCTGGGAGCGTTCGGCTGCCTCGTGGGCGGCTACTTGACCGACGCGTACATCCGCCGCACGGGCAATCGCAAGATGGGGCGCCGGCTGCTGGGCATCATCGGGCATGCGCTGTGCGCGGTGTGCTATTTCTCGTGCATCTTCACTGGCAGCGCCGTGACGTTTTTTCTGGCGATTTCATTGGCGGCGTTCTTCAATGACTTGACGATGGGCTCGGCCTGGGCCACCTGCCAGGACATCGGCCAGCGCTACGCCGCAATCGTGGCCGGCTGCATGAACACGATCGGAAATCTGGGCGGCGCCCTGGCCGGCTTCATCACGGCCTGGATCATCAACGGATCGATTGCCGCTCGCGCCAGTGAGCTGCACGTCACAGTAAATGATCTCAGCGACTCGCAACACTTGGCCGCCTCGCTGGCCGGGTATCATCTGAACTTCATCATCTT
>DATCFX010001206.1:0-2156 GCA_036509275.1 Pirellulales bacterium
CTGCACTCATCACTCATCACTCATCACTCATCACTCATCACTCATCACTCATCACTCATCACTCATCACTCATCACTCATCACTCATCACTCATCACTCATCACTCATCACTCATCACTCATCACTCATCCTTGCCCTCACCCTCCTCCCGGCAGCCAGCGCATCCACCCGCGGGCCAGCACCTGGCCGCGGGCGGCATCCAAAAGCTGAAAAGCCTTTTCCCGGCGCCGGGCCGATTCGCCCGCCAGGCACATGTCGGCAGCGGCCCGCAAGCGATCGAGCCGGGCCGCATCCGTATCGGCCGGTGCTGCCGAATCGCCGGCCGCAGGCGGCAGCTTCCAGTCCAGCAGGGCCTGGACCTCGCGATCCAAAGTCTGACCGCGGCGATTTCGCGGTCGGCGCAGCCAATCTTCGGCCCGATCCAGCAGCCAGACGCGCGTCAAGTCCGCGAAATTGCGCGCCAGCAACTCGCGCTGGGCCGTGTCGAGATCGGGCAGCACCTGCGACCAATCAAAGCCCGTGCGAAAAGCCGCGGCTGCCTTGCGCGCCATTTGCCGTTTGTCGGCCAGCGAATCATCGGCGGCCTGCGGCGACAACAGCCAGCGTTGCAGTTGCTCACGCTCCCACGCCGCTCGTGTGCCAGGCCGGTGGCGGATCGCCTCCATTGCCGAGAGTCCCGACACCAACAGCAGCGCCGCCAGGACGATCGCCGAAACGACTGATTTGACGGTCATTGGCACGCTGGAACCCTCGGGGCTGGAATCGAGCGCTAGGATCGAACGAAAAATAACTTCTCCGCAACCCCCTCGCCCCTTGCGGGAGAGGGGCCGGCAAAAACGGAAGTTATTTTTCGTTCGATCCCTACTCGACGCTCACGATTGTAGAAGTCGATCCGCCGTCGGGCGAGGGCCTGCGGATGGTTCGGCCGGACAGAAAGCCCAGGCGCAATTGAGCTTTTTGCCAAAATGCGCCACAATTCCGATCGCCATGACCCGACCGGCCCGCGCGCCGGCGTGGCTGCCAACCGCCGAACCTTCATTCACGAGCACCTTACGCATGGAATGCACAACGCTCTGGCTGTGTTGCTGGCTGGTAGCACAAGTGGGCCAGCCGGCTGCTTCGCCGCTTCAACCGGTCCAGCAGACGCCGACGCTCGCGGCCCCGCGCTCCGGCGTCCAGCCTGCCGCTGCCGCCGAGACGCGGGCCGTGCCGACGCCCGACGGTCGCCTGTCGCCAGCGCCCCCCGCACCAGGAACGCGGACTCCGCCGCTGGTCGCGCCCCCTGCGGCTTCTCCGCAGCCGGCGGCGACGATTCCGCCGGCTGCTGCCCCCGCGGCGACGGCGGTGGTGCCGGTCGAAAGCCGCTCGGGCCGATCGCATGCTCCGACCGTGTTGGCCGCCCTGCTGACACCAGCCGACCCGCAGAAACCAGCCGGCCGCTGGACGTCGCTGGCGGAAGTCCTGGCGGCGGCCACCGAACCTGCGCAGCAGCTTGAGTTGACGCGCGCGTATTGGAAGCTGGCGGCGGCTCTGGCGCTGTATCGGATGGCCTGCGACGAATACGAACTGCTGGCCGTCATCCGCGATTCGGTCGGCGCTCGCCACCAATCGTCCGACGACCTGGTTGCCGTGCAGATGCGGCGCGCTCGAGCGGCGGCCCAGTTGGAGGAGGCGTCCGCCAGAGTTCTGGCGGCGCAGTACGAGTTGGGCCAGCGCATCCGATTGCCCGACGGTGCTCCGCTGCCGCTGCCGGCGGACAAGCCGCACGTGGGCACGTACAACACGCGCTTCGACCAGATCTATGCCGCGGCCGCGGCGCCGCCGGCGGCCCGCTTTGCCGATCGCACGCTCGAGCTGCGGCACTCGCAGATCGATCAGCGCGCGGCGGTGGTTCGAGCGTCCGAAGACGTGCTCGAGGTCGAGCAGGAGTTTTATTCGCAGGGCACGACCGACTTGGCGACGCTCATGTCGGCCGTGGACAACTGGGCTCAGCAGCGGCGGGCGTTTTTGGCGGCCGTCGTGCAATACAACGCCCAGATTGCGGACTACGCGCTGCATGTGCCTCGCGGCAGCCTCGCGGCCGATAGCCTGGCCGGCCTGCTGATCAAGGCGCCCCAAAGATGGTCGGGCGCGCCAGCTCAGGCATCGGACGTGAC
>DATCFX010001207.1:0-7087 GCA_036509275.1 Pirellulales bacterium
AGCGGCGGTACTCGATGCCGTTGGTCAGCACGCCCACGTCGCTACGGCCCGACAGGCGGCCGAGCGCGGCGGCGGCCGAACTGCTCACGGCGGTCAGCCGGGTACACCAGCCGGTCAGCGGCAGCAGCGAGTTGATGAGGCTGAACAGCGGCTTGTGCGGGCCGAGCAAGGAGTGCGACGTCAGCACGCTGGGAATTTGCAGCTCGCGAGCCAGCCAGGTCGCGCCGTACGACAGCGGCGAAACAATGCTCGAATGGCAGTGTACGACGTCATAGCGCTCGCTCTGGATCAACTGCCGCAGTTCGGCCAGCGGCGGCGAGCGATACATGATCTGAAACAGCGGCAAGAGCGGCCCACACAATCGACGCACGCACAGCCCGTCGATCTCGACGGGGCCGGGCGTGGTGCTGATGACGTGGACTTGCTGGCCGCGCGCCGCTAATTGCCGGGCGAGGTCGGCTACGTGCAGTTCCAGGCCGCCGACGCGCGGTAGAAAGTGGTCGGCAACCAGGGCAATCTTGAGCGATGGACTGGAAATGGCTGATCAACTCCGCGCTTCGGGCGAGCGGCAAGCGCTAGCTTGCCGGTAACGTGCCGGCGCAATCCGTACTCCCGCGAAACCGGCAGGCTCGCGCCTGCCGCTCGCCGGGTGCGCAAGCGCCAGGCGGCATTTTGCGGCCCGGCGCGGTTGGCTGCAAGATCAGCTATCGAAGTCCATGTGCGTCAGGGGTTTTTCGCCCCCGATCCAGCGCATCATGTTCTTGAGTGCCCGATGCTGGATAAATGCGTCGTCCTCGGCCGGCACGCCGGTTTGGGACGACTGCGGAGTCTTGAAGTAGAAGCTGAGCCAATCTTGCGCACCGGACAGCCCCGACCGCCGGGCCAGGTCCAGCAGCAGCACCAGGTCGAGCACCAGCGGCGCGGCCAGGATCGAATCCCGGGCCAGGAAGTTCACCTTGAGCTGCATGGGATAGCCCATCCAGCCGAACAGGTCGATATTGTCCCAGCCCTCTTTGGCATCGCCCCGCGGCGGGTAGTAGTTGATCCGGACCATGTGGTGAATATCTTTGTACAGATCCGGGTACATATCCGGCTGCAAGATGGTCTTCAGCACGTCCAGCTTCGATTCTTCCTTAGTTTTGAACGAGTCGGGATCCAGCAGCACTTCGCCGTCGCGATTGCCGAGGATATTTGTCGAGAACCAGCCGGTGAGGCCCAGCATGCGGATCTTGAGCATCGGCGCCAGCACGGTCTTGATCAGCGTCTGGCCGGTCTTGAAGTCCTTGCCGGCAATCGGCACGCCCTCGTCGATCGCCAGTTGCGTGAGCGCCGGAGTCTCGAGCGCCAGGTTCGGCGCGCCGTTGGCGTACGGGCAGCCTTCCTTGATCGCGGCCCAGGCGTAGAGCATGGCCGGCGAGATTTCCGGATCGCTCTTGTCCATGGCCGCTTCGAAGGCCGACACGCTACGGTGTACTTCGCTGGGCTTGCGGAAGACTTCGGTCGAACCGGTCCACAGCACGACCACGCGGCTCAGCCCCTCGCGCTGCTTGAAGTCGCGAATATCGGCCCGCAGCGCCTCGGCCAGCTCGCGCTTGTTCGTGCCTTGCTTGACGTGGTCGCCCTTGAGCATGCGGACATACTCGTTGCTGAACACGGCCTTGTAGGGCGTGATCCGCTCCAGGGCGGGAGCCAGCGTATCGATCATCGAGCTTTCGAGCACGCGCGAGCGACGCGCGACTTGCAGTGCGTTCTCGCCGTGCAGATCCCAGGCGGCAAAGCGCAGGTCTTCTAAATCCGCGAGCGGCAGAAACTCGCGGATCCGCGGAGAACGGTTCTCGGAACGAGCGCCCAGCCGAATGGTCTGCAACTGCGTCAGGCTGCCGATCGGCTTGGCCAAATTGCGCCGAATGGCCATCACTCCGGCGATAAACGTCGTGGCCACCGCGCCCAATCCGGGCAGCATGATACCCAACGGGCCTTCGCCGGCAGCCACCTTCGGATGAGGTTTAAGCGTGGGTGCCATCATGGGGGAATCCTTTCGCTGGAGCTGGCCCGGAAACCGAAATTGCGTCTGGGCAAAGATTTTAGGTCTTCCACCTACTGTGTCAAGCACATCGCACTTCGCGTTTGCCGACCGAACGCGTATATTCTGGCCCCGCGATCACTCCCGACGGGCCATGCTGGCATTGCCAGCACGGCTGGGGGCGCGCCGCGGTGAGCGCTGGATAAACAACGGCTGCCGGCGATCGACAACGCCGCAAACTGCGGCCATCTGAGACTTCCGAAACAAAAACAGCCTCCGCTACACCGCGTCGCCCGTTCGCAAGCCGCTGCCGCCAAAGCCACATGTCCTCGATCAACCGCTACATCCTGTTCGAACTGCTCAAGGTGACGTTGATCGCCTTGTTCGGGATGACGGCCGTGCTGATTTTCTCGGACGTGGTCAAGCAATTGCAAAACCAGGGTCTGGGCATGTTCCAGATCGTCCAGGCGCTGCCCTTCCTGCTGCCGTATGCCTTGCGCACCAGCTTACAGGGCGCCGTGCTATTTGCCGTGTGCAGTGTGTACGGCCGCATGTCGGCCACGAACGAGATCATCGCCATCAAGTCGATGGGCATTTCGCCCATGCAGGTGACCTGGCCGGCCTTGCTGGCGCTGGGCATTCCGATGAGCCTGGCCTGCGTCTGGCTGGACGACATGGGAGCCGTCTGGGGCCAGAATGGCCTGCAGCGCGTGATTATCCAGTCGACCGACGAAGTCGCCTACGGCATGCTCCGCACGCAGCGCTCGTTCAGCAAAAAGCACTTTGCCATCGCCGTGAAAAACGTCGAGGGCCGCAAGCTCATCCGCCCCACGCTCACCTACGAGCCGCCCGGCGAAACCCACGTCGTGACGATCGTGGCCGAAGACGGCGAGTTGCGCGTCGACCGCAAGCAGAGCCGGCTCACGATTCTGATGCGGTCCGGCAAGATCTTCGTGCCAGGACAATTCGAAATGTCGTTCGACGACACGATCGAACAGACCTTGCCGATCGACACCACGCACGGAAAACCGATCACACCGCAGCTCATTGCCGAACAGCGCGAACGGGTCGAAACGCTGCACAAGCACCTGAACAGCAAATCGCTCACGGACCTGCTCAAGGACCGCGCGCTGGCCTACCGCTATCAGAGTGCCTTGCAGCGCTACCAGACCGAAGAGCGCTACCTGAGCTGGATGCTCACCAAGTTCCACCAGAAATGGGCCAACAGCTTCTGCTGCCTGGCGTTTGTGGCCATCGGCATACCGGTGGCGGTGCGGATGCGGCGCGGCGATTTCATGACCAGCTTCATGCTCTGCTTCGTGCCGATCGTGTCGGCCTATCAGCCGCTGCAATTCGTCGGTTCGAGCCTGGCCCAGTCGGGCCAGGTGCCCGCCTACGCCGTCTGGGTCGGCAACCTGATCCTCTTTGGCGTGGCCTTCTGGCTACTGCGCAAGATCAACCAGCACTAATTCCAGCTGGCGGATCGCTCCGCGAGTCGCCGCCGGCAGTGAGCGGCGGTTTTCATCCCGGCCGGGTGCCATGCCCACGGCCGCCCCGGGGCATGTGGAGCGCCAATGGCGTCCGACGCGCATGCCCATGCGGCGTCGGCATGGCACCCGAAAATCGGCGATCTCGCGAAGCGGAAGGTGCTCTAGCTGTGCCGAGCGGTTTGCTTGCCGGCGGTGTGCAGCACGGCGCTGGGTTCGGCGGCGAGGTCGTGGCGGCTCGCGGCGGGGCAGGCCGTGTCGCTGTCGACCGCAGGCGACGGTTCGGCCGTGCGCAGGCGAAAGCCCCAGCGGGCCGAGACCACGCATCCGGGCAACACGGCGCCGAGCAAAAAGACCAGGTGATCGAACAGCGCCAGGATCATGGCTTCGGTCGGCGCGAGGCCGAGGTACTGGTAGATGAAGAACAACGCGGCCTCGAAAATGCCCAAATGGCCCGGCGTGACCGAAATCATCGTCGCCAAATCCAGCGACGCCACGACCAACAGCGGGGCATACAGCGGCAGATCGAGGCCGAAACTCTGTTGCACGCAATACACGCCCACGGACCGGGCCAGCTTTTTGCTGATCGCCAGCGCCACGGCTCCCAGCATGATCTCCACGCGGCGGATGCCGTGCAGGTAATGGGCCCATTCGGAAAAATGGTAGCGCAGCCGAACCCAGCCGCGCAGCCGGGCCGGGTTCCTCACGACGTGGAAATCGCGGTGCCGCCACGCGCACACGATCAACACGGCGTACAACACGCACGCCATGCCAAACACCGCGCCCACGCCGCCGGCGGCCCAAGCGGGCAAGCCGATGAACAGTGCCAGAAACGCCCAGGTCAGCAGCCGGGCGGTGGCTTCGGCCAACTGGTCCATCGACAGCACCGAAAGCATCACGCTCTTGCCGACCCGCTGGCGGTGGCCGAGTTGATACACGGCAAAGGCATGTCCGGCAAAGTGATGCACCGAATTTTGGAGCATGACCATCACATTGACGGTCTCGAGCAGCCGCCTGAAGCCGACCCGCTTTTCGCGGGGCAACAGCAGCGTCCATTCGCAGGCCACCATCAGTTGCACGGCCGAAACGATCATGGCGCCGGCTGCCAGCAGGCCCCAATGGACGCGGCCAATGCTCTCTGCCAGGCGGTGTACGTCAACGTCGCGAAAGCACCACCAGAGCAGGAATGCCGGCAGGCCGCAGGCGACCGTGGCCCACAGGGCTGTCAAGATGGGGCGTTTGACTGACATCAAGAAGAATGATCCCAATAGGCCGCTAGCGCCTGGCTGCGGATCGACCCAGCGGCAACTTCCCGTGGTTTCCGATTCGTCGCCGCACGCTCTCCCACAAAGCGAGTGGAGGCGTGCGGAGAAGTTGTTTTTCGATCGATCCTACGTGGTGCGATGCGCCGGCGCCAGCAATGGTCCATTCTGCCCGGGAAGTGCCGCCGCTGCTAGAAGGCGTGTTCTTAGCCGCAAAAGCGCGCGAGGGGAAGTCGAATCCGTGTGAGTTGCCCTTGCTGGATTATTTGCCAGGGGGTACAGAGCACCCCGCGCCGCTCGCGCCTTGCCGGTCTGGCTCCGCTGCAAGCTCCTTTCGAGGCTTGATTCGTCGATGTTTGGCCGCCCGGTCTTTCTTTGCGTGACGGCTGTGCTGTTGCTGGTCGATGCGCCCGCGCGGGCCCAGCCGCGGCCGCCGGTCGAATGCACGGCCTGCAACGGCTCGGCCTTCCTGTGCGACAAGCGCTACAACGAGGTGGCCTACCCCGCCACGCACCATTCCATGTCGTGCCGCGACGAGCGTTGGTTCGCGCCGAACCAGAATTACACCATCGCACGCCAACTCGCCGACGGCGTGCGGGCCTTGACGCTCGAGGTTCACAATCTCTTTGGAAAGACCTATCTGGCTCGCGGCAATGCCCTGGTGGGGCGAAAACTGCTGGTCGACGGCCTGGCCGAGGTGCGGGCATTCATGGATTCGCACCCCTGCGAGATCATTACGCTGATCTTCGAGAGCCACGTGCCGGCGGCCGACATGGCCGCCGCCTTGCGGACCGCCGGGCTGATCGAATGTCTCTACGCGCATGCTCCCGGGCAGCCCTTTCCGACGCTCAAAGAAATGGTGCTCAGCTACCGCCGCCTGGTGATCTTTACCGACCGCGAGGGCGGCGCGTACCCCTGGTACCACGCGCTGGGCGACTATTGCCTGCAAACGCCCGCCAACGCCAAGCGGCCCACGGATTTGACGAACCAGCGTGGGCCGGGCGCCGATGGCCATCCGCTCTGCATTTTGAACCACTTCCTCACGTCGCCCATCACTTCGCCGCGACTGGCGTTGCAAGTGAACTACAACCCGCTGTTCGAGCAACGGGTCGAGCGCTTTATCCAAGAAACGCGGCGCGTGCCGAATTTCGTGGTGGTCGACCATTACGAACTGGGCGCCCTGTTCGAGGTGGTGGATACGATCAATGGCCTGCCGTGGCCCCAGCGGCGACGCAGCCAGCCCCGGCCCGTGGTGCAGGCGACCATGTTCGAGGATCCGGTCGGCACGATCGGCAATGAAGATACCAGCACGTCCCGCACGCCGCTGGATCCGCCGAATCCATAGCACCCGCGTTTAGTGGGTCAGAGACGCGTAGATGGCTTCGGTCAGCAGCAGGTCGCGGCGCGCGCGGTCGAACGAGAAGGCCGGTTCGCGGTTCTCGGCCAGCGCGGGGAGGAAGTCACGCCACATGGCCGCGTATCCGGCAAGGTCGCGGCTGGGGCCGTGCAGCCGCGGCGGCCAGCCGGGCACGGAGAGAAATAGTCCGTTGGACTCGAACGTCGCCGTCCGCCGAGTGCCGTAAATGGCCGAGAGCCTGAGACCTTTGAGCAAGCTGGGCGTTTCCCAACTGTAATAGAGCGTGCCAATGGCGCCGGTGGCGTAGGTGAACACGGCGACCATCGAGCGGTCGGGTCCCGAGCGGTCCAGGCCGGGCCGGAAGCCTTGCACGCCGGTGGCTTCGAGTCCCAAGTTGGCCATGAAATCGACCCAGTGAATGCCGCCTTCGAACAGCGCTCCGCCGCCGCTGGTGGCCGGTTCACTGCGCCAGCCGTGCGCCGGTTGCCGTTTCAGTGCATTGACCGAGAGGATGCGCACGTCGCCCAGCATGCCGGAGGCGATCACTTTGCGCAACCGCACGGCCAGCGGCTTATAAAAATAGTTTTCGGCCACCAGCACGCGCCGGCCGGCCCGCTCTTTGGCGGCCAGCACGGCGTCGAAGTCGGCGGCGCGCAGCAAGGGGGGCTTCTCGATCACGCAGTGCTTGCCCGCTTCGAGCGCGGCCAAGGCCAGCTCCAGGTGCAAATTCGGCGGCGTGGCGATCACGACGGCGTCCACGCGGCCGTCGGCGATCGCCTGGTCATAGCCGACAAAGCTGCCCGCGCCGCGGTACTTGCGCGTAAACGCGTCGGCCTTGGCTCGCTCGCGGCTGGCGAAATACATCCGCACATCAGGAAACGCACGGAGCCGCCGGGCATGGATCGTGGTGGCGAACCCGCATCCCAGCAGCGCGATTCTCAAGGATTTGGCGTCGGCC
>DATCFX010001208.1:0-6346 GCA_036509275.1 Pirellulales bacterium
CTGCTTCTGCTGCTTCTACGCCAGCCGCCCCGGCAACACTTCCGGCAGCGGTTGATACCGGCCCAAGTCTGGCGGCGCCGGGGCCATCGGCGACGCTGCCGCACTGGTTTTCGCCGTCGAAGATCGAATAATACAAGCAGCCGGCAGACGTAAGCAACCGAGGCTGCGGAGGATTTTCATGAGTGCCGTGAATCGCGAAAAGCAAATCGCCGAAGCGGAAGAACTGCTGGGCGATCATCTGGATCGCGTTGGTTTCGCCAAAGGCTTGTTTTTCGGCCGCTATCTGGCCCAGCGACTGCCCGCCTATCCGCGGCCGGCCACAACCGAGGTTTTGGCCCGCGTCGGCGAGCTGCGGCGATATTGCGCCGAGCATATCGATCCGGTGGCGATCGACCGGGAGGCGGAAATCCCGGCCGACGTGGTCGCCGGCTTAGGCCGCCTGGGCGTGCTGGGAGCGTGCCTGCCGAAGCCGGTCGGCGGTCTCGAGTGGACGCAAACCGATTATTGCCGCTTGCTGGAGGTGCTCGGCGGACACTGCGCGAGCACGGCCCTGTTCGTCAACGCGCATCACTCCATCGGGCCCCGCGCGCTGGTGCTCTTCGGCACGCAGCAGCAGCAAGACCGCTGGTTGCCCAAGCTCAGTTCGGGCGAGTGGATCAGCGCCTTTGCGCTGACCGAGCCCGAGGCCGGCAGCGACGCGGCCAACGTGCAGACGCAGGCACAGCCATCGCCCGACGGGCGCGGCTACATCCTCAACGGTCAGAAGCGCTGGATCACCAACGGCGGCATTGCCCAGGTGCTGACGGTCATGGCGCGGACGCCGGTTCCCGGCCAGACGGACACCAAGATCACGGCCTTTATCGTCACGCCCGACATGCCGGGCTTCGAGGTGGTCGAGGCTCGCATGCCCAAGTGTGGCGTGCGCGGCACGGCCACGTCGCGGCTGGCGTTTCACGACATGTTCGTGCCGCGGGAAAACATCCTGGGAAAACTAGGCAAAGGCCTGCGCGTGGCGTTGACGGTGCTCGACTTTGGCCGGACCACGTTCGGCGCCAGTTGCACCGGCGCGGCAAAGACCTGCCTGGCCCGAGCCGTCGAGCACGCGACCACGCGCGTGCAGTTCGGTCAGCCGCTGGCCAGCTTCGAGTTGGTCAAGGAAAAGCTAGCGTACATGAGCGCCGGCATCTTTGCGATGGAAGCCGCGACGTACGAAACGGCGGCGCTGATCGACTCGGGCGCCGACGATTACATGCTCGAGACCGCGATGCTCAAGGTGTGGTCCACCGAAGTGCTCTGGCGGATCGTCAACGACACGTTCCAGATCTTCGGCGGCAAGGCGTATTTTACCGATGAGCCGTACGAGCGGATGATGCGCGACGCGCGGATCAACATGATCGGCGAAGGCGCCAACGACGTGCTCCGGGCCTTCACCGCCTTGGTCGGCATGCGCGACGTGGGCTTGGAGTTGAAAGGCATTCTCGATGCGCTGCTGCACCCGTTGGGCAATTTGTCGAAGCTGAGCGGATTTGCCTCGCGGCGGCTGGGCGCCCTGCTCACGCCGCCGGCCATCGAAGTTCGCTCCGGCGAGTTGCACGCAGACGCCGCCCGGCTGGGCAAAACGCTCGGCCGCTTGGGCTCGGATGTCGAGGCGCTGCTGCGGCACTATCGCGAGTCGATCCTCGATCGGCAATTCCAGCTGGGCCGCGTGGCCGATGCGGCCACGGAGTTGTACGTGTCGAGTTGCGTCCTCAATCGCCTGGACGCGATGCTCAGTCATCCGGGTTACGACGCGGTCACCCGGCAAGATGCGCTGGCCCGTGGACGATACTATCTGTGTACGGCCCAGCGGCGCATCCTGCGATCGCTGGCCGATCTGTGGGACAACGACGACGACGAGACGAACCGGTTGGCCGACCGGGTGATCGGTTAAACGCCGCGTGTACCGTAGCGGAAGTCGTGAGACTTCCGACGAATCTGCTACTCGCGCTGCGGAATGCTCACGCATTCCGCTACCACGCGCTCATGCCCCCTCGCCGGACCAACCGCGATCGCTTTTTTTGCTCCCCTCGCGGCGCTTTTGTTCGAGCCGGCGTTTGACGCTGCCCTTGGTGGGCCGCGTCTTCTTGCGCCGCTTGGGAGGCCGGGCCACGGCTGCCAGCATCTCGCGAAGTTTGTCCAGGCAATCCTGCACGTTGCGCCCCTGGTCGCGGTAGCGCTGACTGGAAATGAGCAGGTCCCCCTCGCCGGTCAGCCGGGCCGCGTGCCGCGTGCGGAATCGCTCGAGCACGTCGCCCGGCAGGCCGGAACTGGCGCCCGGCCGCCAGCGGAGCGTAGCTCGGGAATTCACCTTGTTCACGTTTTGCCCGCCCGGCCCTGAGCTGCGGGTATACGAGAAGGTGAATTCCGACTCGGGAATCTGAACGCGTGAATTGACGACCAGCATCGACCGATTTCCCCAGCTTGGAGCCTTTAGCACGCCGCGCACTTCGCTATAGTACATCAAGATTCGGCAGTTGGGTGGCCCGTGAGAGCCTGTCGGCCGACCTCGGGGCTCGACTGAGGTAAAACCGGCCAAACCGGCTTATACCGGCAAGTAAGGAGCAGGGCTGATGCCCAGTCTGAAACTTCGCAACATTGGACAAGTCACCGAATCGGATCTGACGTTCGGCGATCTGACCGTGTTTGTCGGGCCCCAAGCGACAGGAAAAAGCATCGCGCTGCAGTTTCTCAAGCTCATGGTCGACACCGGCCAAGTCCAAGAAGAACTCAGCCGAAACGGCCTGGACTGGTCGGGCCGATTGCCAGAGTTTTTCGATGTTTATTTCGGCGAAGGAATGCACGGCATCTGGCGCGAGGGACATAGCAAGGTGTCATGGGACGGTTCGGAAGTCGACATGCACCGCCTCACCGGACGACGTCGCAAATCCAAAACGGAATCCTTGTTTTTCATCCCCGCACAGCGGGTCCTGACGCTGCGCGACGGCTGGCCACGGCCCTTTACCGATTACTCCTCCGGTGATCCTTTTGCCGTACGCGAGTTTAGCGAAAAGCTGCGACTGTTGGTTGAGCAGGAATCGAGTGCCGGGCAGCAGGTCTTTCCGCAGCCGCGTCGGCTGAAAACCGAGTTTCGCGAGTTGCTGGAACGCCATGTCTTCGGTGGGTTTCAACTAAAGGTGGACAAGGTTCGCTCGCAAAAGCGGTTTGTACTTGGAACCAACGGCGACCCGTTGCCCTTCATGGTGTGGTCGGCCGGTCAGCGAGAGTTTGTTCCGTTGCTGCTCGGACTGTATTGGTTGATGCCCTCGACCAAGGTGTCCATGCGCGGCACGCTCCAGTGGGTCGTCATCGAGGAGCTAGAGATGGGGCTACACCCCCGGGCAATTTCGGTCGTGTTGCTCATGGTGCTGGAATTGCTCGCGCGTGGTTATCGCGTGTGTCTTTCCACGCATTCATCGCAGGTGCTCGAAGCCGTGTGGGCCTTACGACATTTGGCCGCCAGCGGCGCCCCGCCCGCATCCCTCCTGGCGATGTTTAATGCGCCCAATACCCAGCCGATGCAAAAGCTCGCCAAGGAGGTGATGAAAAAACAACTGAAAGTCCATTATTTTGATCCAGGCGGGCAAACTCGCGACATCTCGGAACTCGACCCCGACAGCGAACAAGGCGCAGAGAGCGGCTGGGGCGGCTTGGCCGACTTTAGTAGCCAGGCAAACGCGGCAGTCGCGCGGGCCGTCGCTGCACAGCGCCGCGGAGAAGCGTCTTGACTTTTCGCGAGGCCGTGAAATCGATTGGTTTGCAGCGCGCCTACCACGATGGGTTGCAGGCTCTGTCAAAGACCGATCGTGCCCGGCTTGAGGTGCATCAGAATGTCAAATTAACTGGAAGCATCGATCTGGACGCGGCATTGCAGGATGCTCACCCCAACGACCGTCGCTGGGATTATGCCATTGCTCGCCGCCCGCCAAACGGCGAACTCATCCACTGGGTGGAGGTCCACCCGGCTACGGATGCTGAAATCAAGACCGTACTGGCAAAGTTCGAGTGGCTTCAGGACTGGCTGCGAACGCAGGGAAAAGCTCTGGTAAAGTTCGAATCCGAATTCATCTGGATTTCCAGCGGCAAAACAGCGTTTAGCCCTGTTTCCCATCAGCGGAGAAAAATGTCGGAGCGCGGTTTGCAACACGTCGGGAGAAGGTTGCGAATTGCACCGTGAGGATTTTCGATCTCCACTTGCCGTGGCTTGTGGACTGCCGTATGCATGGGGCAATTGCCCCGCGGAAAGGCGATTTGCAGTGAACATCCAGATTTATGCCAGCGCGCTCTGCTGCTTGCTGGCCGCAAACATAGCTTGGGCCGGCGAAAGGGCAGCCGAAAAGGACGCGCCGCTGCCGCCAGACCTGGGCACGCGCCAGGCCGGCGACGATTGGCCCGTGTTTCTTGGGCCGGAAGGCGACAGCCGCTCGCGCGAGCGAGGATTGCGGACCGATTGGAACGAGCATCCGCCGGCCATCGTCTGGCAAATGCCTATCGATACCGGATACGCCATGCCGGCGATCAGCCGGGGTCGGCTGTTCCAATTTTCGCGCGCCGGCAATGTCGCGCGGCTCGAATGCCTGACCAGCGAAACCGGAAAGCCGCTGTGGAAGTTCGAATACCCCACGACCTACGAAGACCTGTTCGGCTACGACAACGGCCCGCGCTGCGCGCCGGTGGTCGATGGGCCGCGCGTTTACATCTTCGGCCCGGAGGGCACGCTGCACTGCTTGCGAGCCAGCGATGGGCAATTGCTGTGGAAGGTCGACACGGCCGCCAAATTCCACGTCGTGCCAAACTTTTTCGGCGTGGGCAGTACCCCGGCCCTGTTTGACGATCTGCTGATCGCCAACATCGGCGGCAGCCCCGCGGCCGACCAGGCCGTGCCGCCGGGCCAACTCGACCAGGTCCACGGCGATGGCACGGGCGTAGTGGCTTTCGACAAGTGTACGGGTGAGGTTCGCTACGCGCTGAGCAACGAACTGGCCAGCTATGCCAGCCCGCGGCTGGCTACGATCGCCGGCCGCCCGTGGTGTTTTGTTTTCGCGCGCGGCGGCCTGCTGGGCTTTGACCCGGCCACTGGAAAGCTCGATTTTCACTTTCCCTGGCGAGCCCCGAAATTGGAAAGCGTGAATGCCAGCACGCCGGTCGTGGCGGGCGACCGCGTGTTTATTTCCGAGACGTATGGCCCAGGCTCGGCGCTGCTGAAAGTGCGGCCCGGAGGATACGACGTGGTGTGGTCGGACGCCGAGCAGCGGCGCGACAAGCGGATGCAGACGCATTGGAATACGCCGGTTTACGACGCCGGCTATCTTTACGGCTCCAGCGGCCGGCACACGAAAAACGCCGAGCTGCGCTGCATCGAATTGGCCAGCGGCAAGGTGCAGTGGAGCGCGCCTGGCCTGAGCCGCTCCAGCTTGTTGTACGTCGATGGCCACTTGGTCTGCCTGACCGAATACGGCGAGCTGCTGCTCCTGCGGGCCACGCCCGAAAAGTTCGACGTGGTCGGGCAGCTAGTGCTCAAAGATGCCGGCGGCAAGGGAGACGAAGATCGGCTGCTGAAATATCCGGCCTGGGCCGCGCCGATTCTGTCGCACGGCTTGCTCTATGTTCGCGGCCATCATCGGCTGGTTTGCCTGGAAGCGATCCCGCCAAAGAGCCCAAAGTAGCCGGCACACTCAAGACACAGTGGGTGCCATGATGCCCACGCCGCGTGGGCATGACATCCGATCCGTTACGCCGATGCCACGGCTTCATCGACCGGGGCAACTTCGGCGGGCTCCGGCTCCGGCACCGACTCGGCTACGGCGGCCTCTTCCGGTTCGGCAAATAGCCGCGCGTAGAGCGCGCGGCACTCCTCGTGATACGGGGCCAACAGCGGATCGAGCGCTTCGGGCTGCCAGCGATCCGGCTCGAGAAACAGTTGGGCCGGCGACAGATCCAGCGACTGCGCCATTTTTTGCAGCAGCGAGCGGCCGGCACGGTCGATGCCGTGCGCCCGGCACAATTCGCAAAATAGGCTACGGGCATTGTGATGATGCGGCTGGTCGCCGCCGCGGCGCGTCAGACGCGACAAGGCCCAGGCTGCCACGGCCACGATGATGAGCAAACCCAGCCCCACCAGCAAGTCGCTGGTGTGCAACTGGGCTTGTTTGCCGTGAAAGCGATTGCTCATGCTTTTCACGACTTCGAAATCGGCCAGTAGCACGGCACACGCGTTCATGACGGGCTCCTTGACGCCGCGCTCACGGCCTGCGGACTTTCGCCAGCCGCGCGCTGGACGATCTGGGCGAGACTCTTGCGCGCGGCCTCC
>DATCFX010001209.1:0-1022 GCA_036509275.1 Pirellulales bacterium
TTCCAACTCGACTTCCGCCCGAGCGTCGCCCGCCAGCTTGCGCAAGTCGGGTACCAGCAGCCGCCCGGCGGACGGTTCCAAGCGAAACGCCAGCGGCTGTCCGGCGGGGTCGCTCAATTGCTCGAGCGGCACGTCGCCATTGACGAGCCCCGCCGGCGCCCAGAGATGTTCGCCGTCGGGAGTACGCGCGAGCGACAGCCGGTCACCTGGGAGCCACGCGGGGTGAGAACCGACCGCTGCCCGATGCTCGACCAACGTGGCCATGATGTCTTGCCCTCCTTGGCCGGCTCGTGGAAACAGTCTGGCAGGCGCAAATTGTGTACTCGTGCAATATATCGGTGTGCCGGCGATCGGCAAGCCACGGCCGGCGGTGACCTTCCTTCAGCCTGAGCGAATGCCGCTCCACTGGCGGATCGCCCGCAAAAGTTCCCTTATCGAAAAAGTTGACGCGGGAAGTCCCAGCCCCAATATTGCGGGTATCCATGCGGATGGCTGCATCCAAGCGTCCGCTGAGCGGCTCAAAGCTGCTGGGGCCTGATTTGCGAACTACTGTCCAAAAGGGATCGTTTGATGCCGCTTGCACTGCCCACGCTGCCGTCGTTTGGCCACCGCCGTGATGCTGCACAGGAATTTTCAACAGCGGACGCCCGAACGCCGCCCCGGCCGCGAGTTATTGCAGCACGTCGACCCTGCGCAGGCGTGCGGCGACCATCAGCGGATCAATGACAAATCGCTTGACGCAGAATCGGAAGCAAATGTAAGACACCGGAATTCCGACGACGAAGCCCAGCAGCGTGCTCCAGACCCGAATCGACCCGGTGTTGCCGCCGGTCGCCGCGATGACCACCCCCACGACAATGCCGATCGCCATGCCCGCAAAAAAGCCGAGAATCGAAGCCATCAGGAAGAACAACAGCCAGCATTTGAAGATCGTTCCTTCGCCAACGGAACGATCCGTGTCGATCGGCTGTGAGATCGGGGCTACAGGAGCTTGATAGGGGTTGCTCATGGCGGCACTTCTC